>NZ_JBSMXK010000011.1:0-80583 GCF_053761865.1 Enterococcus bulliens | reverse complement strand
AATTGGAGCTGTCCTTATGGACCTTCATGACGAATGGCTCAGTTCTACAAGAAAATATATTAAGTTTGATCAATGAGAGACCAGTAAAACATTGTATAGTATTTTACACAGGATTATGGACTTGACTTGGGATTACGTATTAAATAAAAAAACCACTATATATACAATTTAAATAATAACACCATAACATTTGTTACACAGGATAATTTTGTTTTTTTATACTTTATTTATCTTTTTTTAACAAAAAAACTATTTTATTCACAAATTAATTTAAGTTATTTAATTCAAAAGATGACTCTAAATTAAAATAACATCTATATGAACTACTACACTTTATGTAAAAAATATGGTATTCTTTATCTAGTTTTAAAAACTAGATGATACGATTTTAAAAAACTTTTTTATAAGGGGCGCACTCATGGAAACACTCCAACAAAAATTACACGAATGGGCACAAAAACTGATTCATTTTCACTTACCCCGTTGGCAAGAATTACCTGATTTGGAACTTTATATGGATCAAGTAATCACCTTGGTCGATCAGTACCTTTCGCCTGTGATCAAAGATGAACGACATCCACTTTTAACCGCGGCAATGGTCAATAATTATGTTAAAAAGAAGATTATTCCGGCACCAATCAAAAAAAAATACAATCGTAAGCATTTGGCTTTTTTAATCGCCATTACTTCACTTAAACAAGTCTTAGTACTTGAAGAGATTCGAACGGGAATATTATTTCAAGCGAAACAAATCGGTATAAGACAAGCCTATGATTTGTTTTGTTCAACTCAAGAACAAGCCATTCAATTAATCGGCAAACAAATTCAAGGTGATTTTTCAACCCCTATAGCCAATGTTCCTTTAGAACTTATAGCTGTTACCGCAGCCGCTAAAAGTTTTTCGGGCAAATTACTAGCAGAAAAAATGGTTCAGCTTGAAAAAGATTATCTAGAAAAGGTGGAAACAAAGTGAATCAAGAAAAAATTGCTGTTTTAGTCGATTCTGGAACAGATGTCCCAATAGAAATTACCTCTAAGTCTGGAGTCTATACGATCCCCCTACAAATTATCTATAAAAATCACGTCTACAAGGATAAAGTCGATATCTCGCCAGAAGAAGTTTACCAAAGACTAACGACTGAAATCCCCAGCACCTCTCTACCCGATGGTGCTGAAATCTTATCTGTTTTAGAAAAAATCAAAGCAGACGGCTACGAAAAAATCATTGCAGTAACGATCTCAAGTGGATTAAGTGGAACGTATAATGTATTACGATTACTTGCAGATGAAGCGAGTCTTGAAATGAACGTATTAGATACTAAAAATATCGGTATCGGTGCCGGTTTACAAGCAATCCACGCTTATGAATTGATCCAAATTGGGTTTTCATTCCAAGAAATCATGCAGACACTCAAACGAGAAGTTCAAAAAACAACCTTATATTTTAATGTCGTAACATTAGAATATCTACAAAAAGGTGGCCGAATCGGTTTAGTCTCTTCGATCGTCGGGACAGCGTTACGCTTAAATCCGACGATTTCTTGTAATGAAGAGGGAATTTATTATACTGTAGCCAAAACTCGTGGTCGCAAAAAAAGTTTAGAAAAATTGATCAAATTACTCAAAAAAGATATCGGTGATCATACAAAGTATCGAATTGCTGTAGCGCATGGAGATGCATTGGAAGAAGGTGAATGGGTACGTTCTTTAGTCAAAGAAACGTTCCCGGATGCAACAGAAGTACTATTTGGTACAATCTCGCCAGCCCTGGTCGTCCATACTGGTCCAGGACTAGTCGGATTAGGTGTGCAAATTTTAGATTAAAAAAGAGGGATGACAGACTTCTGTCATCCCTCTTTTGCTTTTATTTTAATGAACTTAAATAGGTTGTAATCGATGACGCTTCACTTTGAATGGTGCTTTGATCTACTAGATCACTGGCATCTTTTTCAAGTAATGCTTGATCATCGCTGACGATTTTCGCTGCATCGCCACTTGTCACAAGTGAAGCGATCAATTCCGTTTTCTTCTCAGCAATCAAAGCAGCAAATGTACTATTGGCCTCAAATTTTTCTGTCAGTGGATTTTCTTTATTCATACCACCGCCACCACCTGGGTTTTGACCGGCCGTTTGATCACCAGTTTGATTTTGATCTGTTGCTTGATCTGGCGGAGTTTGACTCATCTGTCCATCTTGGCCAGTTGGCGGGGTTGGTCGGTTCGTATCATCACCCGTACCATCCATTTGCCCCATTTGGCCACCGCCGCCGCCAGGTCCATTTTGCCCCATACCACCAAAGGATAGGTTCTGATCCCAAGCGATGATTTGGAATTTCTTCGTATCTTTGTCATAGACCCAATACGCATTATTTCCCGGACCGTCGATATCATCGTCGTTGCCAACGATTTCTTGCATCGCAAGATATGTAGCAAATTCATCGACATCAAGGTAATCCGATAATTTATTCGCAAAATCTTCATCACTTGCTTCATTGATAAATTTCAAGAAATCAATCATCGGTGTCATGTCATCATCACCATATTTTTGATCAAAGACATCTGTATAAGAACTTGCATCATCGCCACGATAAGAATAATCCCCATCGGCATCTGCTTTGTATACTAATACGTTAGTGCCAAAATGTTCCTCCGTCCATAAATCATCATCTGGTGTGTCGATCACTAAACGCAATGTTTGATCTGAACCATTAACTGAAACTTTGGTAAAGGCACTTTGTTCGGTTGGAATATTTGCTGCCGTCAGCATCGATAAGGCCACCGCTTCATTTAAAGATGTTTCGCTATTGTTGCCGCGGATAACAAAATCTGTTCTACCTGAATAACTTTGACCATCCACATATTTATCTAAACGAATGATCCATGGCAAGTCTTCGGCATTGGTTTCTGTGCTATCGGTACTACTGTCTGTTGTACTATCTGTGGTTACCTCACCATTCTTCACACCTTGACCACTAGATAATGCATTTCGTAATGTTGAATTTCCTTTCAATTTTAACCCAACATTTTCAAATTTCTGACCATCGATTGTCACTGTCGCTGAGATCCATTTCTTCTTATTGTCTTCTTTATAAGCAGTCAACATCGCTTGATAATCCTCGTCATTAAATTCGATTTCAATCGTATGAACAGTATCATCCGTAAAGAACGTATTTTCCGTACTCGTTGAATCACTACTTGTTGTCGAGACATTTATTGTATCTGATTTGGTTGTCGTCGGTGAACTTGTTGTACCTTGTATGCTGCATCCTGCTAAAAGCATGGTAAGCATGGCTGCCGAAACAAGGTAGGTTTTCATTTTTTTCATAGAATCCCTCCTGCGTTTTAACTTGAATTCACTATAACGCACAGGACTTAATTGAATCTTAAAAAGAGTGTGATAAAAGTCTGTCAAACTCCAAAATATCAAATAAATGATGTTCCAGAAGTAACCCCCTTCTGTCACAGCCTCTTTTTTATTAAAATGTTTTACGTTGGTACCAATAAAACCCTGCAATACCTAGGCTAATTGCTGTAACACTAGCTCCTAAAATAATCAGTAAACGTTTGATCATCCCTGCTCCAGTTTCTGGTAATACTCCAGTTGGTCGGTAGGTATTAGTTAAATTAATTGTGGTTTTCCCATTTTGAGTAACCGCTTCTGAAATGGATAACAGATAATATTCTGGAATCTCTTTTTCGTTCACAGTATACGTGTAGAGTTCATTGGTTGCTTTATTGTACATTGGCAGATCGGTAAAGGCATAACTCCATTTCCCATCTTTATCTGCGGTGATTTGTTTTTCTTGATACGATTTGCCATCTTGTAATAATTCGACAGTGATCGAATTGGGCCGTAAGTGCAGTTCATCGTTTTTATCATTCCATATTTTTTCACCATTCACTTCAGTAAACGCATAATTGGAAATCGTTTGGTAATCGTCAGAGATCACCGTCTCATATCCCGGAACGGCTTCTTCTTTGATCGTATATTCATATTCAGCGCCTGTACTATCATATTTTGGTAGGTTCGTAAAACTATATTTCCAATTCTTATCAGCTGATACGACTTGACTATCTACTTTATTTGCATCTGAAGAATTGTCTTTTATTTTACGATACAAGTTTATAGTAATCGTTTTCGGACGGTTACTGCCGTCTCCATCAAACCATTTCTTTTCCCCGGCTAAATCAATTAATTGGGTATTGATAATCGTCGTACCATCAATACTTGTTTCATACCCTGAAACCGGATCTTCTTCTATTGTATATTCATATTTTTTTCCTGAAGCATCGAATGCAGGTAAGTTACTAAAAGCATACTTCCAATTCATTTCTGCCGTTACGACTTGCTTATCGATCCGATTACCATTTTGCAATAAATAAACGGTAATCGCTTGCGGTCGACTCGGACTATTACCGTCATACCAAGTTTTTTCACCTTTGATATCAGTCATTTTCGTGTTGGTAATCGTCGTACCATCAATACTTGTTCCATACCCAGGAACGACTTCTTCTTTCACAGTATAATTGTATCGGTCCCCATTATTATCATATTTCGGTAAATTCGTAAATTGATAATGCCAATTATTTTGCATCGTGGCTTGAGTTTGACTAAATACAACCCCATTTTGCAATAGAGTGACCGTAACCTCTGAAGGTCGCGCTTTATCTTGACCATCATTCCAAACTTTTTCACCCTCAAGCCCTATAGTTTTTTGTTTAAATTGTATTTGGGTAGCTGGACGATATTTTTCCGGCATTGTATAGACTGCTTTAAGCTGTCTATTTCCTGACGCAACACAATCGAACCCAACATCAGCTTGCCAAGCATTTTTTGGTAATTTATAAAAAGCTAGTTTGACATTTTTGTCCTCCGGTAACGGTTTATTTAATTGAAGATTTAATGTAGTAAATGGTTTGCCTTTTCCTGGCAAATTATCTTGCACTAAATAGTCAAGATTTTCTGACTGATCATAGTCCAAATAGACTTCGAAATCATTTTGCGTTGAAGGCAGTGTTAGGGTAATCGAATGATCAGTTGATAGTTCCATATCATTTAGAGAATTCCAAAAAGACCAATCTTTAAAATATTCACGCATTTGTTCTAATTCGTTAATATAACTTGTTAAATCAACGCTCTTAAAATTTTCTGATGTTGTTCTACGCATTTGTGGATTCAGATCACTAATAGGCAAACTTTGTAAACGATAATTTTCATTTCTATTTCCCAAAGCGGCTACTTGCCATGCAATCAATTGTCCGGTAAACATATATGTTCGTTGTCTATAACCATTGGTAGTCGCCATACTATCAAAAATAATTGGTTTTTGATAACTTGTACTCTTTAAAACCTGCATGCCATTTTGTTGCGCTCGAATGGCTCCCATATTGATAATCTCAAAAATATGTTGCGCAGCCTCGTCAGTCACATAATCTGAAAGCTCAGATTTATACCCAGTTCCATCGACTAATGTATGAAAAATATCGATACAGATAGCAATTTCATTCGGATAATACACTCCATTTTCGGAACTTTTACCGAAAAAAAAGTATGGCACACCGCGGTCTGGAATAGGATGCGTGTATTCAGGATTTTTATTTTTAATGGCGTCACGGTTTAACAGTGTTCGAAAATAATTTCCCATCAGTAAGTAATCTTCTTCAAAATAAGGAGCTGCTCGCGTTTGTAGAGAATAGTCTAACGCATCTGTTCGCCATCCAAAAAATCCTGGTGTGGCAGGTTCTACAGTCAAATCTTGAACCATTGCAGCATCAGAGGGCACCATTAGGGCGCCAGGTGTTTGAATTTCTTTCGCTCGTACAAAAAAAGCCACGTGTAATGTTTGTTTTTCCAGATAGTTTGCCATATTTAACTGTAATTTGATCACGTCATCACCGGAGTAAGATTTTATCATTTCACCCACGACTTGATTGGCTTCGTTATATACCATAACATCTTCATTCACCATTGCTGTAACGAATGAAGGCAATTGGTATGTCACTGTTTCATCTGCTGCCAAAAATGTTTTTTTCGGTATTTCAAAATCAACAACTGCTTGAATTGGTATCCCCGCAATCGTTTTTTTAACTACAGTTCCATCTATATCAGTAAATTCGACTCGTGATACATAGTCATTTAATGAAAATTCTTGTGCTTTTACTGTCTGACCTACCCCAACTAAACTGAATACCATACCTAGAAACAATACTAGGAATGCTTTTTTTTTGATATTCATTTGCCATTCCCCTTTATATTAAAATTTGTTATTTTATTAAACGAATTACTTCCAACAATAGTATAAAACATTTTTGATAATACACAAAAATGATCATATATAATTTTGCGAACAATTTTGTAAGATGTTATGATTTTAAGTAAAAAAACAGAAATCACCTTATTTTAGATATTACTATTTTTTGTTATTTAAAATATTTTTTTGATTGATATGTTGCATAAACTGCAGCTAATAAACTAATCGCGATAATACCAGAACTCGCTATGATCAAGTCTTTTTTCAACTGACCTTTACTGGTTTCTGGCAATACTCCAGTTTGTCGATAAGTATTAGTTAAATCAGTTGTGGTTTTCCCATTTTTAGTAGTGGCTTTTGAAATCGTTAAGAGATAGTTTTCTGGAATCTCTTTTTCGTTGACGGCATACGTATAGATTTCATTAGTTTTTTTATTGTATATTGGTAAATCGACAAATCTATAACTCTATTTTTCATATTTGTCTGCCGTGACTTGTTTTTCTTAATAGACTTGACTGTCTTGTAGTAGTATTGCTACTTCTTTCCCATCAAATTGTTTTGTTGGCGTAATGTTTAATGTCATAAATCCCGTATTGTGCTTTGCTTCATTGACTGTTTCTAATTTGAATAAATCTAAATTTTTAGACACCCAGTTGTTTTATCATATTCATTAATGAAAATTTGTTGATCAATTGGAACTTGGACGTTATACGTCTGATGTAACTCTACTTTATATTCTTCACGAATTTCTGTTTTTTGAACCGTTTTTTCATTTTGTAGGCAGATATAACTTAGATCGGTAAATTTTTGTTTCAATTCAGCAATTTCTTTTTTACTTTCAACAAACCTTCCCATTAAACAGTTATCAAATGTTTTATAATCTCCCCAAATACCTGTACCGGAATAATTATACTGAGGCCCTAGATCACTATCTAAAAGAAACAATATTTGGGATTCATTTACGTTATTCACTGCCGAAATTTGCCAAATCATCGTCTGTATCGCAAACTTATAGATCCGTTATTTTTCTTTGTTGGGATCATGAAAGAGTATCGGAATAGACTGTTGTGGACCAATCGGCGTTTTTATCTCAGCTTGTTCGGCTAGCATTGCTTCCATGTGCATCGTATAGACGATTTCTCTTTCACCAATTTCACCTACATAATCCGCTAAATTGGAGTCAAATTGACCCGTCGTAGTAACGGTTGAGTGAAAAATATCCGAACACATTGCCAATTGATTTGACATATATTTTGTGCCACTCATTCCCCAAAAATAATATGGGTAGCCGTTATTCGTTACGCTAATGTCTCCTGTAAATTGCGGATTACGATCTAATATTCCTTGTTTATCAATAAGACGCACGCCATAATATTGAGCCATTGTATTCGCGTCCACTGACCACGAACTCTTCAACGTACGGATTTTTCTCTAAATATGTGATTTCCTGAACTTGAAGATCCGCAAAGAGGCCTATATTTGTTGGCAATACTTGCATGTTTTTTTTGCATTTGTCGCTAAATACTAGCTGTATTTTACCAGCAAGCATATCGAATTTAAATCCTTCAATGACTTTTATACTGAATGCATCTCCCTTTTTCAATAATTCTGAATGAGTTAAATCTAACGACAACGATTGCTGACCTACTCGAATACTTTCTTGTTATCCTATTAACTCTCCAGAATCATTTTTGAATTCTAATGCATTGATTGAAAACATTTCTAATTGTGCAGGCAATGTATAGGTATATTTTCCATTTTGAACTTGATCTTATAAAAGTGTAAATGTCATGGTGATCCCCATCGGCAAGCCGATTAATGTTTGATCATTATCATCTGCTGTTTTTATCTTAACTTGATCGAGAATCGCAATCGACGTAAGTGAACGTTCATCAGCCTTGACCACTCGTTGAGTGTAAAACAAGTAAAAACAAATTTCTAGAAACAAAAGCTACACAATATTTTTCTCATTCACCATTTCAGTCCTCCTTTACGCTCAACCAGTTTATCCAAGTAAGTGAATTCTTTTAGTTTACTGTAGCACGCACTTACATGCTATTCAATATAAATATAACATTTTAAAATAATTATTATAGTTATTTTTAAAACTTAAAAACTTCTATATTAAAACAATAAACATATTTAAATAAGTTATTTTATATCATAATAAATATCATTTTAACTTGTATGTTTCATTAAAACCTTTTAATTTAATTTGTAATAAAAAAGAAGTTCTATGCTAAAAAACGCATAGAACTTCTTTTTTTAGGTAATGATTTCTTAGATTTAGCAAAATGATTTAGATGTACAAATACCTAAGCAAAAAACTCATACGTTTTATTCTGCTGCAGTTTGTTGAATTTGAAACAACAGAAGCCGAGAAATCGGACCTACAATCAATAATTGATAAGGTAAAGCGACAATAAAATTCAGTCCCCAAGTTTGAGCATAGACAGTTCCAAACTCAGAAAATTGCCCATTGATCACAATTCCAAAAGCAGACATAAATGTAACCGTTCCAATGATCATGATGTCTAAAATAATCAAATCAAACGATTGCTTCGTCGCATAGTTCATGCCTGTTTCTCCATCTAATACAACTGTCACTTGATACCCATTGATTTCCAAAAAATCTTTTTCAATCATCGCGATCGCTTCGTCATCTTCAATAATCAAAATTTGTTCCATCGAATCCCTCCTCCTTATCTTGTGGAAATAAAATCTGAATCCCTAATCCACCTACTCCTGTGAGATAAGCTGAGACTGTTCCATTGGCGGACTCAACGATTTTTTTCACCATCGCTAAACCGATCCCACTACCTTTACCAGGATTAGTTCGTGCTTGGTCACCACGATAAAATATATCAAATAGATACGGTAATTGTGTCGGCTCGACTCCCTATCCATTGTCTTCGATCCGAATTAAAAGCTGATCATATTCGACCTTAGTTTGACAATGAATCACAACAGGCGACACACGTGCATATTTTAGACTATTTTCAAAGAGATTCAGCCAAATATTACGCAAATGTTGTGGATCGATCCATACTTTGGTAGTTGGTGCTACAGAAACCTATAACGGCTTTACCGGTTCACTGCAAGATGTATTAAATCAAGCATTAAGCTAAAGGAGGAATTCATATGGAACCTTGCTCTGACATTACTGTTTTATCCCACATGACGATCCCATTTACGATTCACTTGGTGACTACAAAGCCTCTGGATCCATATTAAAAAAAAGAAACGATCGATCAAATCGATCAATTTTTAGCCCGTATCAATCGTGACTATTCACCATTTTTAGAAAGTAGTTTCGTTCGTCAACATCCACAAATGGGACAAGTCGTACCTACATTTTTGCTTCAAAACCAGGAATATCAAGCAATCTTTGCACAATGTTTATTGATGCAAGAAAAAAGCGCAGGTATTCTTGATCCTTTTTACAGTGGGACATACGATCCAACTGGTTTAGTCAAAGGTTGGGCGATCGAGGAAGCATTTTTTCGTTACTTACAACCATTACTAGATACCAATCAATTAATCGCAGCTTCTATTAATTGGCGGTGGTGATATGCAAGTAGGCGTAAAAGAACAGGTCGATTTTTCTTGGACGATCGGGATCGAACACCCTACAAAAACTGGAATCATCGCAACCTATACTTTAAAAAATGGAGCGATTGCTACTTCTGGTAACACAAAACGTGGACAGCAGGTTGCCAGTGATCGTGATTTAAAACAACAAGTTACTGTTCTGGCTCCTTATCTTTCTTTAGCAGATCGTTGGGCCACTGTAGGTCTCGCTACGGATGATCCACATTTTCAAACCTTTATTAAACAAGAAAAATTGACTGGAATCGTTTATCTAAACGAACATCACACCTATCAATTCCAACAAGGAGGGATCAATGATGATACACAGTCATCGCTTTCGTGTGAATAGTTTATGGCTTTTAATCTTATTTACTTTGCCATTACCGCTATTATTTGCGATTTATCAAGAACTGCCTAGTCTATATCAAGGAGACAAACTCGGGATCAACGCTAGTTTGATCGCCTATACATGGATGCTTGCTGCGATCTACTTAGCTACAAAGCCAAAATGGTTAGATAAACGTATCGGTCTACCGGACATGTATCTGGTCCATGGGATGTTATCGATTTTCGGTCTGCACTTAGCTTGGTTACACAAATATCTATCTCCATCAGCTGGATGGATCAAAACAAGTGGCGATTTTTCGTTGTATGTGTTTACCGGTTTAATTGTATATTCACTCTTTTTTTTAGGCGGTTGGTTTACTAGTCGCGTGAAAATTGCAGCGTTTATCAAAAAAAGTTTAGAAAAAATATTTAAACATGAAGTTTCCGTTTGGTTACATCGACTCAATATCGTCGCAACGTTAGTCGTTTATATCCATGTGTGGTTGATTGACTATTTACGTACACTACCACTATTTTTCTTTTTATTGACACTTTATACAATTTTGACATTTGCAAGTTATGCATGGTATTTACTGATTACCAATCGTTCCCTAATGCCCGGTGTGATCAAAGAGATTTCGTTTGTCGCTCCCACTATTTTAGAAGTCGTGATCAAAGCACCTCGATCATCGTTAAAACAAGTCCAGTCAGGTGATTTTAATTTCTTATCCTTCCCACAGATCCAAGGACTAAAGGAGCCGCACCCATTTTCTGTAGCCAATGACCCACGTCAAGCTGGATTGATCAAATTATTGATTGAAACTGTAGGTGACTACACTCAGCAATTAGCCAACGTCACCTCCAACACACCTGTAACGTTCTCAAAAGGCTATGGTGTCTTACACGATATGATCAAAGAGACACAGCCCGCACAAGAAATCGTCTTACTAGGCGGTGGGATCGGTGTTGTTCCTTTCTTTTCTATCTTATCGGAATTTAAAGAAAAAACGATGTACTTCTTTTATTCAATTAAAAAAGAAAAAGAATTTCTAGAAAGCGAACTACTTGAAACATGGGATCAAGCACAAAATTGGACATTATTTCTTCAAAAAGGACGGTTCACAGAAGACCAACTAAAAGAACATGTTCCATTACATAAAGATGCGATTTACTTGATTGCCGGACCAATGGCGATGAATCTGGCTTATGAAGCATTTTTAATCGATCACGGTATCACTAAAGAACAAATCTACTACGAAAGTTTCAGCTGGTAATCAAAAAAGGTTGTGAAAAAAGTGACCAGATTCAAGAAATAAGCCGAATCATTATCGAAATAGGTGAACCTATTATCGACATGATTCGGCTTATTTCCTTAGGGCTACTTTTGGAACACCATTATTCATTTTTAGTGCTGTGATAGAGTTCTGTCACAGCCTCTTTTCTTCTATTCGCCAACTAGGTGATGGTAAAGATTTTCAGTCAAATTGATCGGTAAATGAGTCGTATTGTCGCCAAATTGTGCACTTAATTCAGCTAATGATACGGTCGTAAAAGTTTGCGAAGCGATCGGTAACAGTCGTAACGTGCGATTTTTGATATCATATCCCACCCAATAAGAAGTCGAATCGCCAACTGTCGGCGTATCTTTTTCAATACCTTTTGGAATAATCACAGAATGAAATGCGGTATATAGAGCATTTAACGCATGTTCATCATTGACCTTATCCATCATTTTCGTCAACATCGTAATTTTGATAAAACGTGATGGACTAGTGTAATCACCTGGCAATCCTAGTAATCCTGAACCGCTTTCGATATCTTTGATCACAAGCTCACCGACTTGCGATTGAGCAATCGTATAATCAGATAAATTGACATAATTTCTAAGATTCGTGACATGCCAATCATATGTCGGACTATTGGTCATCGTTTTTGTTGTTTGGTAATGGATCGTAAATTCACCATTTTCGACTGGTTCTAAAACGATGGCATGACCATGCACATCGGCAAACATCAAGTGAAGTGGTGTCAATCCATTTTCTGGCATTGTACTTTTTTCAATCACTGCTAAACGTGATGCTAATGCGCCAACTTCTTCAACGGTTTGACATTGTGCTAAGAAATAAGAAACGAGTTCATCTAATACCACTGGAAGTTTATCTTTTTTCTTCAAACTTGTTTCATTTGCCCAAGTCGCTTCTTCAAAAAAGAATAATCCTCCCGTCAAACCAACTTCATTAATACCATCCATCATCATATAAGAATTAGGCAATCCCATACCAAAGAAATCATATTTCGCGGTGATCGTTCCAGATAACATGTCTAGTGGGTTGTCTTTTGGCATATAAAGAACTTCTCCCCCACTTTCAAAAAAGTCAATCGGAAAATCCATGGTTCTTGCCCAATAAGGATTTTTTTGTAATGATTCGATCATTGCTGCTGTACACATGCTCATTCCTCCTAAACATAACTAAGCTCTACGTCTAGTTTAAGCTATCTAGACTAAATCTCACCATTCATTTGACGATCATTCTTGTAAGGAGATTATTGATTTAGAAATTGTTTAATTGCTTGTTGATTTTTTTGTAGATCAAGTTCTAACACACTACCAGAAGGGGTATTATCATTGAAATCCCAGCTACCTTCTACAGGCACAGATAATGTATTAATCTCTTTTACCTCTTCTTGAACAAAATCCAACCCGCATTCAACTAAAAAGCTTTGCGGTAGATTTGTTTGAATACTTCCCATCAATTTTCCAACTGCTTTTGGTAATTTCAAAATCGAGGTGACATCTTTTACTTGATCTGCTAATGCCGTTACGACTTGTTGTTGACGTCTCACACGGCCAAAATCACCTTCTTCATCTTCACGAAAACGAGCATACTGTAACAAAGTATTGCCATCCATTTTTTGAACTCCAGGATGAATCTCAACACCGTCTAATTCCATTTCTTTTTCAGCATCGATCGTCACTCCATTCGGAAAAATCTCATTGACACAATCGATAAAACTTTGAAATGTAATCGTCACATAATAAGGTACATCCATCGCAAAATTATCTTTCAGTGTTTCTTGTAATAAAGGATAGCCTCCGTATGAGTAAGCTGCATTAATTTTATCTTCACCATACCCTGGGATATCGACATAAGAATCGCGCATGATCGATACCAATTTTGCATCGTGGGTCTTTTGATTGTACTGTCCGACCATCAATGAATCCGAACGGCCATTCTCATCTAGGGAACGAGCATCAGATCCTACTAATGCGACTTGTAAAATATCAGGGATATCTTTACGTTTGACCACTTTCGGAGCATTCGTTTGTGATCCGGTTACTTCTTTTGCTGCTTGGTACCCCATAAAAAATTCGATTCCAATATATCCTGCGACTATAAATACAACTGCGACAACACCAATAAGTACTCTACGAAAAATTTTCATTTTTTCTTCCTTTCAGATCTTCTCTATGATCAGTTATTCTGTTTTGGTTTCATCCCCAAAATTATCCCTAACCCTAACCCGATTGTCAGCAAAGAAGTCCCGCCTTGACTTAAAAATGGTAATGGGATCCCAGTTAATGGCAAAATCCCAATAGCGGCACCGATATTTTCAAATACTTGGAACAATAAAATAAAGATAAATCCTACACAATAATACAAACTGGCGCGTTGATTAGTTTTTAATCCTGTCATAATCATTTGATAGAACAAGTAAAAATACGTAAACAAGACCACACAACTACCTAAATATCCAAAACGTTCTGCTACGACTGTAAAGACCATATCCGATTCTCTAACTGGCACATAGATCGACTGAGCATCTAGACTTTGACCAAAGACTCCGCCTGAACTTGTCGCCAACATACTACGAACCTGTTGATAAGCAATCGTATCTTTGTAAGCAAAGGGATCGATCCACGCACGAACTCGATCTAATTGATATTCTTTAAAATGTAGCGTATATAAGATTTCTTGTCCCCATTTTGTAAATACGAACAACAATAATGCACTCGCTGCTAGTGCGACACCTAAAAAGCCAGTTAGTAAAATCCGCCAATCAACACCTGCGATGACAAAAATGGCCATCAATGCCCAAATAAATACGATACTCGTACCAAAATCTCTTTGTAAAAACATCAGTAAAAATGTTGGTAAAGCGAGCAATAAAATTTTAGCCATATAAATTAAATCTTCTTTTAACGTGTAGCGGACTTTCTCTTGCCTTAAGGTGATCGTCAGTAATACTACAGCCAATACAAACGTGATCTTCACCAACTCTGAAGGTTGCCATGTAATCGGTCCTAAATGTAACCAACGTTTCGTTCCCGTCAATTGATACATCGTAGGATCATAAAAAAACTGCAATAACATCATCGGAACTAACGATAAGCCATACAACCAATATGCATACTTGATAAACAAGCGAAATGGAATCAAACTTGAAGCAAATAAAATACATAACATTCCGATCGCAAAAATAAGTTGCTTAATGACAATCGATTTCACTGGATTTCCATCTAATACAGCTGCTTGATATTGAACCCAAACACTGATCAGCAGCAATAAAAAAATCGGTAAAAACAATGCATAGTTTATTTTTTCAACATTGCGACGAGCGCTACGCATCTAAACCACCTCGCTTTTGATTCGCTGAAATATTTAAAGCTAATCCAATCGCAAAAGATAAGATCAAATAACTCGTTCCACCATAGCTAATAAAAGGTAATGGCACACCCGTCATGGGAATAAACCCTAAGATACTTGCTAAATTGATACAGGTTTGCGAAAAAATCAGCAGGCCGATTCCTAATAAAATAAGCGCTGCTTGTTGATTAGCCGTTTTGGTTGCCAGTTGAAACAATCGTAAGCATAAACCAAATAATAATAAGATCACACCTAGCGCTACGATTAACCCTAGCTCTTCTGTTAAAATCGAAAAAATAAAGTCTGTTTCAGATTCTGGTAAATATCCTTTTTTGGTGATACTGTTACCAATCCCACGTCCAAATATTCCTCCGTTATAAAGTGCATAATAAGAATTAGCCATTTGATACCCCGAACCATGTTCATCTAAGAAAGGATTTTTAACCAATGCAATCCGTTCATATGCATGCGCAAAAATCCCAGGTAATAGATCATGACTTCCTAAAAATAAAACGCCACCTGCTACTAGGACCAGACCTAAAGTCGCTCCACCTGCGATCATCGCCCCTTTTTTGAAAGGCAGTAAAGCCGCCCAAAACATCATCCCAGCAATAAACAAAATCATAAATGCTCCAGCAATCTTTGGCTGAAATAAAACAAGGATAGCCATGGTAATGACGAGCAGTACTGTTTGAAGTAATTTTTTAGGAATTGAGGTAGCCGAACGAAAGACGTAAGCTAAGTATAAAATCAAAGCTAAGTTTGCTAGCTCAGCTGGTTGAAACTGAAAGCCAAAAATCGACAACCAGCGTTGTGCCCCGTTGACGGTTATCGCAAATAGACCGACTTTGACCATGATCAACGTTACTAATGACACGAGGATCCCAATTTTTGCGATGCGATACTGTAAAAAATAATGTAATTTCAATGAATATGTTACCCCAATCACAAACCAACTTAATAACATAAATATGAATTGTTTGATCAATAGACTCGTTGCCGCTTGATGATTTACCAATAAGCGATAAGAACTAGCACTATAAATTTCCAATAACCCGATAATCGATAATACTAAATAAGGTACGAATAAAACCCAATCTAGTTGTTTTACACGTCGCACATGTCTACCTCCTTATGCTTCAACGCAATAAAAAAAGTCAGTCCCCCACCGAACAAGGAGCTGACTACGACTTCATCTAATCTCTTCGTCCGAGTTTTAGCACTATACAACGTAAAGGAAATATCCTTAGCTATTTTGAAAAAGCCTTAATTCGACAATTTCTGCTTCATCCATTGGCGTCTTTCGACGTTTCTGAACAATAGCTTATGTTTGTATAGGAGCCTCACCTAACAAGTTTTATTTAGTTTTCATTTTCTATTCTTCCTTATCTTAGCGAGAAATATTTTATTTTTCAACAAAAGTTCGAAAATTCACGAATAACTAAAACTTTCCTTAAAAAATAAAAAAGCTAAAGTTAAGGTTCCCCTAACTTTAGCTTAGCCAAAAATCAAGATCAAAATCGTCTTGTAAAAAGTCACTCACCAGTTCACTCGTCTCTTGACTCGTGCTATTAAGATGCATTAAAGATTCGCTAACCGATAAACTAAGCGACTGCGAGTTCATCACACTCATCACAAAAGGTGAATAGTTGCTTTCACTGCTTGATTTACTGGCAGCTGTAGATTCACTAGTAGTTGTCGATTCACTTTGTTTTTCTTCTGCTAACAAAAGTGAGGAAGAGCTTGTTTCACTCATTTTTTGACTTTGAGATTCACTGACTTTTAATTGACTATTTTTTTGAGATAGATCGTTTGCTGAATGTGTACTGGTAGACTCGCTTGCTTTTTGACTTGTACTCTCCATCGTCTTCAAACTCGTCGATTGAACCGCACTTTGACTGTCACTGGTCGATTGACTGTTTTGAAGAGATCCGACATCAGTTGATTCTTGCTTTATATTATTTGAAGAAATAGGTGCTGAAGCTACGATCCGCGTTTTTTTCTGTGCGAGTTCTGTTACTGCAGGAATCTTCGTTTGTTTTTGATACATATATAGCTTTTGCGTATCCATTTTGATTTCATTTTGCTTCCCGGTGTATTTACTTTCATGTTCTAATGCCATCACTTGCTCGTCTTGACGAACACCAAAAATTGCAACTACCCCTGCTAACCCTAGCGACAAGTGTTGTGCTGCTTTTTTGAACATACTAACCGGTCTGCTTGTTTTTTGTTTCATCTTCATTACGCTCCACTTCACCTGATATTTGAACGGATCCTCTCATCAAAACGGATTATAAAAACGACCATGATTTACCATAAATAAGCCAATACTACTTGCAAGAATCATTAATGCAACTAAAATCACGATATAATCGATTGCTTTAAATGGTTGTGAAACGTACCATGTTCGTTTTTTCTTCTGACCAAACCGTCTGAGCTCCATTGCTGTACTAATGACTTCGATACGCTCTAAACTTGAAAAAATCAACGGCAATACGATACGTGCTGTTCCTTTGATCCGCTGGGATAATCTTCCTTTTCTAGACATTTCATACCCACGGGCTTGTTGAGCTTGCGAGATATTCATAAAGTCTTCTTGGATATCTGGAATATAGCGTAAAGCTAAAGAAACAGCATAACTGACTTTATAGCTGATGCCAATTTGATTTAAGCTAGCTGCAAATGAACTTGGATTTGTTGTCAATAAAAAAATCAATGTAAGTGGAATCGTACAAAAATATTTTAACAATAAATTAAATAAATAAAAGACTTCTTCTTGTGTCAAATTGAAGCGACCGAAACCATTTAGCAAAATATGTTCGCTTCCGTATAACTGCACTCCATACATTGGTTGGAACACATATACTGCGACTAAATTTAAAACAGAAAAGAATGCGATAAATTTGACTACAAATGATACTTGTTGCCATTTGATACTCGAGAATTTAAATAGGCCTAGTGAAAACAAACTAATAACTAATAAAAAGCGCGTGTCATACGTTGTCATACAGGCAATCGTTGTTACTAATAAAAAAACTAATTTAGCTGTTGCATTCACATTATGGATGACTGTTTCGCCCGGGTGATACCCTAATGTTTGTTGATTCATTTTTTACGTACCTTCCGATCATGTGTAATGAACTGATGCGTGAAAGCGATTGGATCATTTAATTCAAACTGTTTGGCTAGTGTAAATAAACTGGTTTCAGCCAACGATGCTTGTTTGATCAACAGCTTGTCTGTCAACACATCGACTGGCGTCGTATCCGCTAACAACTGCCCTTGATCGATCACCAATACCCGATCTGTGTATTCTAACATCAAATGCATATCGTGCGTTACCATAATAATCGTGTTGCCTTGTTCGGATAATTGATCAATAAACTGCATCATTTCTGTATAGTGATAAAAATCCTGTCCAGCTGTTGGCTCATCCAATAAGATAATTTCTGGTTCTAGTACTAAAATCGAAGCGATAGTCACTCGTTTTTTTTGCCCATAACTAAGTGCAGAAATCGGCCAATTACGAAATGCATACAGTCCACAGATTTTTAATACTCGGTCGACTTTTTCTTTGATTACATTTTCTTCAACACCACGTAACACTAATCCTAGGGAAATTTCATCTACGATCATTTTTTGTGAAATCATCTGATTAGGATTTTGCATCACGTAACCGATGTGGTCTGCACGTTCTTTAATCGATGCTTGTTTGATCGAACGACCGTTTAGCATGATCTCTCCTTGATTTGGCAAAAAGCCACAGATGGCTTTGATCAGCGTTGATTTTCCGGCTCCGTTTTTTCCAACGATGCTGATACGTTCTTTACGATTGACCGTCAGACTGATTTGTTTCACAGTAGGCTGATTTTTGAGATACCCTGCGCTAAACTCCTGTAAGGTTAATAGAGGCTTTGTGTCTTGTGATTGTATTTGTTCATCTAACTGCTTTTGCCACTGCGTCAATTTTTCATGAATTAAATGATGAGAAACTTTGGATAAAGGTGTCAACTGGTCCAAGGTGGTCAAATCAACCCCCGCGTATTTTAACGCACTGATATATAAAGGTTCACGAATACCATATGCACTTAAAGTTGCCGATGCGAGCAGTTCATTTGGTGTTACATCTGCTACGATCGCACCTTCATGAAAAAGTAAGATACGATCGACTTCATGAGTCAATACTTCTTCTAATCGATGCTCGATAATCAAAATAGTCGTTTTATTTTCTTTATGTATTTGGTCGATCAAAGCAATCGCTTCTTGCCCAGCCTGTGGATCTAAGTTAGCAAGCGGTTCATCGAAAACCAAGATCGGTGCTTCGTTGATCAATACTCCTGCCATTGAGACCCGTTGTTTTTGTCCACCAGAAAGGTCTTGTGGCCGATGTGCTAAATAGTGATCGACATCAACGATTTCTGCCCATTTTTGTACTTGTTCCTTCATATAGTTCACGGGTTTTTCGTCATTTTCCAATGCAAAGGCGATATCTTCTGCCACTGTCAGACCAATAAATTGACCGTCAGTATCTTGTAGCACTGTCGATGTTTCAAAAGAACGATCAAATAACGAATCTTGAAAGACTTGGCGATTGTTGATCCATAATTCTCCTTTTGCTTCACCTTCATATTGATTGGGAATCAAACCATTAATACAATGAGCAAAAGTGGATTTCCCACTACCAGAAGGTCCAATTACCAAAACTTTTTCGCCTTCGTATATCGTAACATTGATATCTTGTAGCGTTGGTTCTGCTTGCGTAAAATATTGAAATGTAAACTGTTTAAATTCAATAATAGGCTTTTTCATCTGTTCTCCTTTACCTAAAAAAGAGCCGAAAACTCAGTTACTCGTTCTGAGTTCTCAGCTTCTCAAGATCAATCTTTTTTTAGACTACCTTGTTTTGTTTGCGTTGTAGCATAAGCTTTCATTAAAATCGTACCAATGATGGCAACAGATAGCGCGTTGACTAATGCTGAAATTACCCCTTGTGTATACACTTTACTAGCAGGTTCACTGTAGATCCAGATATCTAAAGTTGGCGCGATGATGATCCAAACCACTAGATTTCCTAAAATTTGTGCAATATTAAATGAAATGATCCCTTTTTTCTCAAAGACACCGTGTGCTAAATCCAATTTACGGCCAGCTAGACCGAATACTACACCTAAAATACCGGAACAAACGACCCAACTCCACCAAGGAGCACCATAGGTTGTAAAATCAGTCAATGCATGACCAATCAAACCGATCAATCCTCCAGCAACGGGACCAAACAAAACTGCCATTAAAGCTAGGAAAGGATACGTTGTTTGAATGTTCGTATTTGGAATACCTGTTGGAATCGTTACAAAACGGCCTAAAATCACATATACTGCCGCACCAATCCCAATTGCCACGATTGTTTTCACTGAAAATCCTTTTGACATGTCGCTTCTCCTTTGTCACTGCGTTTATTTTTATGAATTCTTTTCTATCTTATAATTTCAGTCTAAAAAAAGCAATGGAATTCCTACTATTTTAGCTGATAGTCTTTCGTAAAATACGTTTTATATGCATAATACCCCGCAATGATCGAGCCTAAACTTGTTGTCGATAGCAACATAAACATCACCATGATTTGATACTTGATGGCATGGACTGGATCAAGCCCAGCAAAAATCAACCCCGACATCATTCCAGGCAGACTCACAAGTCCCACCGTTTTCGCTGAATCGATCGTCGGTTGCATCGCCGTTTTGATACTTTGTCGTAAAATGGGTTGTGAAGCTAATTTAATCGACGCTCCCAATGCTAATTTTTCTAGAACTTGTTGGCGTTGATCTTCATATTGAGAAGCCAACTGACGATAGCATAGGCCGATCGCAATCATTGAATTACTAGCGATCATTCCCGTGATTGGTACGATTTGTGAGGGAATAAATGATACCGCACCTGCCAGTAATAAAATCCCCAACGTAATGTAAGTGCTAATAAAAATTGCAGCAAAAGAGTGCCAATAGGTTTTCGTTTGGCTTGGATTGCGCTTATGAGCATTATATGAAGCATTGGCAACAATAAATAGACTCATTGCAATCGTCAACCAAACTTGATTGACTTGAAAAATGTATTTCAATACATACCCGACAATCACCAATTGGATTACTGCACGTAAAATACTGATGAAAATATCTTTTGATAGATCGAGTTTTTCTCGCATACTAATGAAAACCGCAATCAACACTAAAGCAAACGAGAAAATCAACGAGCCTGTGCTCACATCGATTTGAGATGTCATACCAGTTTTCCTCCTTTTAATTCAATGATTTGTTTAGCCGCTTCGATCTCACTTTGATCATGCGTCACTTGGATGATCGTGATATTTTGCTCTGATAACTCTCGGATCAATTGCTGCACGATTTTTTTGCTCTCTTCATCTAGACCAACTGTTACTTCATCTAATAATAACACTTTAGGTGGAAACAATACGTTGCGAATCAACGCGACACGCTGACGTTCGCCACCCGATAATTGCGTAATTTTTTTGTCCAAATAGCTAGGGGCTAGATCAACTTTTGCCAATGCTTGAATCATTTGTTGCTCTTCTGGTTTTTGATCACGTACGATATAAGGAAATTCTAAATTATCGCGCACGGTTTTTCCAAAAAGGGTCGGCTGTTGGAAACAATACGAAACCGCTTGGCGATACGTGGTATAGTCATACGCACTTTGCGGCTTTGATTCAAATACAATCTCACCTTTTGAAGGTGTCAATAATGAGGCGATCAATTTTAATACGGTACTTTTCCCACTACCGGAAGGACCCACTAAGGTCAAAAATGCTCCTTGGGGCACAACTAGATCAAGCGGGGCTACAATCAGTTGTTCTTGATCTTGATATGTAACTTGGGTTAATTCTAAACTATTCATAGGCTCTCCTTTATTTTTCATCTTTTTTATTATCATGAAAGCCACGCGTTTTGTCTATTTAGATTACTTAATTGAAAGCCTTTCTCAGTCGTATATGATACACTAGAAAAAATAGAAATTTTGGAGGCGATTACAATGACGGAAGTCACGATTGAGAATGAGAATGTAGTGGTTCTCTTAGTCGGTCTAAATAAACTACTTGCCCTAAAAAGTAGTTTAACGATCCCTTTAGATTCGATTACTAGCGTTGAATACGTCCCTGAATTAAGAACGAATGATTATTTAAATTGGTTTAGCTTTAAAATCGGAACTGCTCTACCCGGTAAAGTGGCAGAAGGAACTTTTCTGACACATGAAGGGAAACTCTTTGTGAATATGCACCAAGGAGCACAAGGCATCGTCCTCACATTAGAAAATGACGAGTACCAAGCGGTGGTTTTAGAAGTCGAAGATGCTCAAAATGTGTACCAATCGATCCGTAAAGCACTTTATACCTAAAAAACGTCCTGAAAAAGATACGCTTTTACGCTGTCTTTTTTAGGACATCTTTATGCCATACGATTTTTTTCTGCGTTGCGTTTTAAATAAGCATAGATTGCTTCTCGTCTTGTACGTAAGAAATACAATAAGACAAGATACACACCAATCATGGTACCGATAATCCAAGGATTCCCAGTGATCCACAAGGCAAACAATACTGTGGTCAATGGACGCGCAAATAAGTTAAAACTTGTGATCAATACAACGCCCGCTGGCAGAGCACTGCCATAGGCCATGACGGTTTCGGTGTAAAATGGCGCCATATAGCTACTAGCATATAAGCCCAACCCTAGCCAGATCACACTGTTTAATAAAATTTTAACCATATTTCCTTTAGATAAAGCGACCATCGATTCAATCATGAACGGAATCGAAATCAAGTCCACTACTGGCAAGGTTTTATTTCCAGGTAGGATCAGCGCCAACACAACTAAAATAGGAATTAATAAAATCCCAGATAAGATCGTAGCAGGTTCACCATACCCTACCCCGTCATCGACTGCTAAGAACCAACGTTTTTTAGCCGAGCTATTTTTTTGTTCACGATTTTTTTCAACGGCTTGTGCAATAGGAACAAACGCCTTGGAAAATACTTCTGTCACTAATGGAAAAATCGTCATGACAGCAGCCAACGACACCGTAAAAGTGAGAATCTGTCCCCATGCTTCGAGTGTCAGCAAGCGAGTCAAATTCCCTAAGATTCCGATCAATAATCCTAAAATCGCCCCTAGAGTCGTTGGTCGACCGAACAAACCTAGTTTTTCTTTTAAAAAAATCAGATTAAACGAAACATTATTTAGACCGAGTTTATTCCATAAAGGATCAAATAATAAAGCGGGTATAGCCGATTCAATGTTGTGGATCGAATTGATCGTTGCATTTTTGATCCCGTAATATTCGGACCAACGATCGGCAATCACTTCGGATAATAACAGCGTATATAATAATAAAAAGATCATGAGACCAAAAGATAGCCAAAAATTATGCGTGACCTGATACGCCACGGCTCCCCAAATCATATAGCCAAAATTGTTCCATAGATTTGACGGTACAAAGACACGGGTCACTCCTACTAAAAATAAAATCAGCTCGATCACCAATCCGAAAATGAAAAAGGATAACCCGATCGAGGTCGAAAATGCTGTTAATGAACCAGTTTGCCAACCAATATCGACAACCGATCGATCAATCCCGGTCGTTTCGACCATTTGTTTAACGATTGGTGTGATGATTGGTGTAAAGGCTGAAATAATCCAACCAAATCCAGTTAGTCCTACACCTGCATAGATGCTGCCTTCGACTGCTTTTTTTACCGGAACGCGTAAACACATGCTGATCAGAAAAATCATAATTGGCACAATCACTGTCGCCCCAAATAGCTGAAATGTATCATTTAACGATTCTAACATTCTTTCCCCTCCTACTTTCTTTTCTATTGTACCGATTTCACAAAAAGAAACACATTAATTGGCTCATAAGCCAATTAATGTGTTTCAGCGATTGATTTAAAGCAATTCTCGATAACGTGAGATATACAATTTTTTCACAACTGTTACTAACATGAGGTAAGCGATAATGGTTAGCGCTAACCATAACCAGTACATTCCTGGTAATTCCATCAATCCTAAATCTTCCCCAAAAGCCGTAAATGGCAATACGGTTCCGACCGCGATACCTAATGACGTAATCGACGTCATAATAAATGAACCATGACTTTGGATAAATGGCAATTTAGGTGTTCGTAGCGCATGTAAGACTAATGTTTGTGACCATAGTGACTCTACAAACCAACCTGCGTGGAAGACGGCGATGAAGATGATTTTTTGTTGTGCATCTAATGTATGGTACGAACCACCAGCCACTGCTGGACAGATCAAGAAATACATCAATAAATATGTCGTAATATCAAACACCGAGCTTGTTGGACCAAACCAGACCATAAATTTCCCAATACTAGAAGCTTCCCATTTTTTGGGTTCTTCTAGATAGTCACGATCCATTTTATCCCATGGAATGGATACACAAGAAATATCATAAATCAAATTCAAGAATAAAATTTGTAGCGGCAACATTGGTAAGAATGGCAAGAAGGTACTTGCGACAATCACAGAAAACATATTCCCAAAGTTTGAACTTGCCGTTGCTTTGATATACTTCATAATATTGCCAAATGTTTCACGCCCTGTTACGATTCCGCGTTCTAGTACGGTTAAATCTTTTTCTAATAAGATGACATCGGCAGATTCTTTTGCGATATCGACCGCTGTATCAACCGAAATCCCGACGTCGGCGACTTTCATGGCTGGCGCATCATTGATCCCATCACCTAAAAAGCCGACTGTATGCCCATTTTCACGTAATAATTTCGTGATCCGGCTTTTTTGTTGTGGATTTAATTTCACAAAAACATTATGGCGTTCGATCACACCTTGAAGGGTCTCATCATCCATTTGCGCGATTTGTTCTCCGCTGACTAGACGTTCTGCACCTAATCCGACTTGTTTACAAACCGATTCGGTGACAAGTGCATTATCTCCAGTTAATACTTTGACATCGACTCCGTGTGCATGTAAAGCTTCTAGCGCTTGTTTGGTTGATTCTTTTGGTGGATCTAAGAATGCTAAATAGCCAATCAAGACCATTTCACTTTCATCTTTTACTGAAAATTCGCCTACAACACTAGGATTGGTTTTTTGTGAAACACCTAAAACGCGTAAACCATCCTCATTTAGATCGCGAACTTTTTCTAAAATTTCTTGTTTGACAGCTTCCGTTAGTGCTACGACTTCACCTCGAAGATCAACAAAACTCGAAATTTCAAGCATTTCTTCGATCGCACCTTTAGTGATCATTTGCGTTTTGTGGTGTTGATCTTGCACGACGACGCTCATGCGACGACGCTCAAAATCAAAGGGAATTTCGTCGATTTTTTCATACATCATTTGATCTGTTTGCAATTCTTCTTTTGCTGATTCGATGATCGCGACATCCATTAGATTTTTCAATCCAGTTTGATAATAACTATTTAGATAAGCATGACGCAATACACGTTGGTCTTCATAGCCATCACAATCCAAGTGATATTCTAAAATGATTTTATCTTGAGTCAACGTTCCAGTTTTATCGGTACATAAGACATCGATTGCACCAAAGTTTTGAATCGAATTTAAATTTTTGATGATCGTTCCTTTTTTGGCCATTGCGGTTGCGCCTTTAACTAAATTAGTTGTCACGATCATTGGCAGCATCTCAGGTGTTAGTCCTACTGCTACAGAAAGACCAAATAAGAAAGCTTCCATCCAGTCGCCTTTGGTCAAGCCATTGATCACGATAACAGTTGGTGCCATCAAGGCCATAAATTTGATCAACAAAATCGATGTTTTGTGAATCCCGATTTCAAAATTGGTTTGGATCGGTGCGTCAGATAAAGCCTGAGCAACATTTCCAAATAAGGTATCATTTCCTGTAGAAATTACGATTCCTTCTGCACTACCACTGATGACATTACTCCCCATAAACACTAGATTTTCAAAACTGGTTTCCGCATCCCGCGTCATGCCGACTTCTTCAGCACGTTTTTCAACAGGATAGCTCTCCCCTGTTAGTGCCGATTGCGAAATAAATAAGTCTTTTGCAGAAATGATCCGCATATCCGCTGGAATCATATCTCCTGCGGCTAATTTCACCCGATCACCGCACACAATCTCTTCCATTGGAATCTCATTGTACATGCCATCACGTTTGACAAGTGAGGTCACTTTGACCATGGAAGTAAGTTTTTCAGCAGCTTGACTTGATTTTACAGATTGAATCAACGTCATCGTACCACTCACAATGACCATCGTAAAAATAATAACCACACCAAATAGATCTTTATCGCCCTTTGGAGGCAAAACGAATTCCGTAAAAAATGAAATGATTCCTAAACTGATCAATACTAACGTAAATGGTGTGATATAAGCTTTGATCACTTCTAAAATAAATGGTGTTTTTTTCCCACTACTGATTTTGTTATCACCGTAGCGTTCTCGCATTTGTTCTGCTTGTTCTGCAGTTAATCCTTTATTTGAGGTATCAAAATACTCTAAAATATTTTGGATCGTTTTACGTGCAAATAATTCATAATTGGTTTTTTGTTTGTTTGCCATTGGTTTCCCTTCTTTCTCCTGTTGATGTAAGAAGGAAAAGCCATTATGCTAACTCCTTCTTACTCGCTGTTTACTCTGTGGATCGTCTCCCATGCAACCACCTCATTTGTTTATTTTTTCACATTTGTTATCCGAATAGTCCTGATGTTCACTTTAGCTTGACGACAAAAAAGACCGTTCGCTAGACTCAGCGAACGGTCGCACTTTTTTACGACACAAAAAAACATGTCTAAAAATGAGATCTATTCGTTGAGTTTTGGCACTATACAACGTAAAAAGAACATTCATCCTTTTAGCTACCTTATGGAAAGCCTTGTACTCGACAATCCCTGTTCTACCCATTGGCGTCTCTCGACATTTTTGGGCAGTAGCCTATGTTTGTATAGGAGCCTCACCTAACAAATCTTTATTCTATTGTTCGCCACGATAATAGCAATGATTTTTCAATACGTCAACCTTTCTCATGAAAAAAATAAAAATTAGTGATTTTTTAAACAAATCTTTAACTATAACATTTTTTATGATTCGCCTTACAATTTTGATTGATTATTCGTTGTTCAAAAACTGTTCATTTTTTGTATTTCACGCTATAGTGAACGTAACGTAAAGGGGGAAACTATAATGCGGAAATTTCAAATCAGTTACTTTATTTTAGGTGTCTTGTTTATTTTAATGGCGCTACTTGCCTTTCGTGATCCTGCCGGTGATTTAATTGCCTTAGTCATTTTCTTTGGTATGATCGCTTTGATCAAGGGATTTTTTGAATTGTTCTATCGTAAAAAAATGGAAGAATTTACGGGTTCTTCGAAAAACTGGGTCATATTTATGGGAATCGTCGATTTATTATTTGGACTTATTTTATTATTTAATATTCCATTAGGCCTCATCGCGCTTCCTTTCGTTTTCTCATTTTGGTTTATTTTAGATTCGATTGGAGCATTAATGATCGCGCCAAAATTCCAAAAAGTGAGCAACGGGTATTATTACTTCATGCTAGCGATTAGCATTATCGGTATTCTCGTTGGTCTTTTATTGCTATTTAATCCACTTTCAGCAGCATTGACTTTGGCTTTCTTAGTAGGATTTTATTTTATGATGATCGGGATCAGCTTTATTACTGCCGCCTTTTAAACTAAAAAAGCGGCTGTGATAAAAGTGTGCAGCTCTAGGAAATAAGCCACATCATTATCGATAATAGATTCATCTATTTCGGTAATGATGCGGCTTATTTTTGGAATACCGCGTATTCGATTTTTAATGGGTGTGACACAAATCTGTCACACTCACTTTTTCACATTCTTATTTTTTATAGATCCACTGTAATCTGGACACCAAAATGGTCGCTTACAATAGGTGAATGGCTACCATCTAACACACGTTGATATCGTGTAACTTCGACTTGTTTAGGTACAAATATATAATCGATCCG
The DNA here is from genome assembly GCF_053761865.1 of Enterococcus bulliens. Classification (NCBI taxonomy): domain Bacteria; kingdom Bacillati; phylum Bacillota; class Bacilli; order Lactobacillales; family Enterococcaceae; genus Enterococcus; species Enterococcus bulliens. The sequence goes on along the minus strand of NZ_JBSMXK010000011.1, from coordinate 52,742 downwards.
TAGTGGCTTGGTATTGTCTTCCCACCCATCGATTTTTTGCTTGATTGTCGCTTCACCTTCACGAATTTTTGCGATTTTATAACTATCTTCTAGCTTATTTGTATCCATAACCAACTGATAAGCCGTTTCAAAAGCTGGAGCATTAAAATCACCGCAAACAATCCATTCTTTTTTGTCGATAATCGTTTGGCGACAAAAATTTTGCCACTCACTAGCAAATCCTGTATTTGGTGTATCCCACCACGAGAAATGACAACTTGCTACACTAAATTTTTCCGAATCAAATGTAGCCACCAAATTGACACGAGTTCGATAATCGGTTATATCATGTTTGTCTGATACTGTTAATGCTTTTGCACTAAATCTTGCCTTAGCTAATATTGCATTTCCTTCTTCAAAGATCTCGTATCCGATATGCGAAAGTTGCCAACTAAAATAATATGCGTACCCAGCTTGTTTAAGCCGTTCCACGATACAATAAGCAAAATTATTTTGACGTAGTGGTGCTTGGTTCTTTACTGGTATAAATGACGCTGGCTGAATTGAAATATGTGGTGAAGCTATCGCTTGATTGACTTCTTGTAAAGCGATCACATCATAATTTTCTAGCATCAAATGTTCGATCAATTGTTCAAATTTTAAATCTGCTTTATCTTCTATCCAACTATGGGTATTTAGTGTTAAGATTTTCATTTTCCACTTCCTTTTTACTTTACTACGCAAAAAGACGGTCGAATCCTCCCGTCCTTTTGGCTTTATTTAAATCGTGATGTGACCAATCACTACACCTGATTTATCAACATGTTGTGGTGTAATCTCTAGCGTGTCGACTTTTTCACTATTTGTGATAACCACTACGACTGTTGTTTCTTTTTGTTCCTGTTGAATCATGTTGCGATCCATTGTCGCCAGTAATTGTCCAGGTTGTACTTGATCGCCTTCTTTAACGGATAGCGTAAATGCTGCTTGTTTTAATTCCACTGTATCTAAGCCCATATGAATCAACACATCTAATCCATCTTTAGTATGGAGTCCAATGGCATGCTTACTTGGAAAAATACTAACAACTTCACCAGCTAATGGCGCTACGACTTGATCTTCTTCAGGATTTACAGCAAAACCTTCTCCCATCATTTTTTTAGAGAATACTGGATCATGAACTTGTTCTAATGGGATCACTTGCCCTGAAGCAACTGAAAATAGTTCTACTGTTTGGCCTAAAAAGCTAGTTTTTGTTTGTGGTGTTTCCATATGCTCACTGCTTACTTTAGGAATTTCAACTCCTGAAGCTAAAAGATCTTCAATATCTGATTTTAACACATCTGCTTTTGGTCCATAAACCGCCTGTACGCCGGTATCTTTTACGATCAGTCCCATCGCGCCAGCTTTTTTCCAAGCTTCTTCATCTCCAACTTTATCGCGATCTTTTACACTCACACGTAGGCGTGTCATACAAGCATCTACGTCTTTGATATTTTCTTTCCCACCTAATAAATGAATGATTTGTACCACTTGTGGATCTAACTCTCCGTCTGCTACAGTTGCCTGTGTTTGTCCCTCATCTGTATCGTAGTTCCCATTGCGCCCTGGTGTCGCAAAGTTGAATTTTTTGATTAAGAAATTTGCTAAGAAATAGGTAAAGATTCCAAAACCGATCACACAAATGACAAAGTTGATCAAATCACCACCAATGCCCGCTTTGATCGCTAACGGTGTCCGTGTCAACAATTCAATGTTCCCAAATGAATGTACACGTAACGGTAAGATATCTGCCATTGCAAACGCTGCTCCTTGAATAAAGGCATAAACAACATAAAGTGGTACAGCAGCAAACATAAACATAAACTCTAATGGTTCCGTCACCCCAGTCAAGAATACTGCCAAAGCTGCAGATAGATACATTGATTTATATTTTGCTCGTTTATCTAAATCGACATTACGATACATCGCAAGTGCCATCCCCATCAAAATCCCTGAAGAACCAATCATTTGACCGACTTTAAAACGTGCAGGTGTCCAGTTAGTTAACACGAATTCATATTGTTTCATGTCGCCAGCACCTTTTAAATTCACTAAATCGGTTGCCCAAGCAAGCCAGAGTGGATCTTGTCCGAACACTTGTGTTCCGGCTTGTGCACCTGATAGGATCTCATAAGTTCCGCCTAATTGTGTATAATTGATTGGAATCGTCAGCATATGATGCAAGCCAAACGGCAATAACAGACGCTCAAGCGTTCCATATAAGAAAGGTGCTAAGATTGGTGCACTATCTTGTGATTGGGCGATCCATAAACCAAAGTTATTGATTCCAGCTTGAATGTAAGGCCAAATCACAGCCAAAGCTAAAGCGACGATTGTTGACCATGCAATCACCACAAAAGGTACAAAGCGTTTTCCATTGAAAAAAGATAATGCATCCGGTAATTTACGATAATTATAATACTTATTAAATGCCATAGCGCCAACAAATCCTGCAATAATTCCGACAAATACTCCCATATTCAAAGCTGGCGCTTCTAAAACACTAGTAAAGAACCCCTTGACCATAATTTTAGTCCCAAATAAGGTATGGGTGAAGGCGTCCTCATTTGACAACATATCATTCGTTACCCCAAAGATCGATCCTGTGATACGGTTGATCAAAACAAATGCCAAGCCAGCCGCAAAAGCTCCTCCGGCTTTTTCTTTTGCCCAACTTCCTCCAATTGCTAATGCAAATAATAAACTTAAATTTCCAATAATTGCCCAACCAATATTTTCAATCACACCGCCAGTGGTCACCAGTGGTGCTAAGTTTGGATCAATCAGTGGAATCGACTTGCCGATACTGATCATCAATCCAGCAGCTGGCATAACCGCTACCACGACCATCAATGCTTTTCCAAATTTTTGCCAAAATTCAAAACTAAAGATCTTTTTCATATAAATCCCCCTCCATATATAGTGCAACCGGTTTCGCTATTTAAATTATAATCTTGATTATCTTTTTTGTAAACCTTTTTATTTTAGTTAATTAGTATTTTATTTATCTATTATTTTTTCTAGTTGACTAATGCAATCGTTTGCGTATATGATAAAGATAAATCTATAATAGAGAGGAAAAGGCATATGTTTAAAGGTGTATTATTTGATTTAGATGGTGTGATTACCGATACTGCTGAATATCATTACAAAGCTTGGAAAAAATTAGGTGCGGAGATCGGCGTGACGATCGATCGACAATTTAACGAGCAACTAAAAGGAGTCAGTCGCGAAGATTCTCTAGCGCGTCTATTAGCACATGGCGGTGTAAGTGATCAATTTACTGCAGCCCAAAAACAAGAACTCGCTGCACGAAAAAATGACTACTATGTTGAAATGATCCAACAAGTCACACCACAAGATGTCTATCCAGGTATCAAACACTTATTAGAACAGTTGAAACAAGCTGGAATCAAATGCTCTTTAGCTTCTGCGAGTAAAAATGGGCCTTTTTTATTAGAGAAAATGGAACTAACTGAAGCTTTTGACGCAATCGCTGATCCGAGCAAAGTAGCTCATGGAAAACCTGCTCCAGATATTTTTATTCTAGCCGCTAAAGAAGTCGACCTTACTCCGCAAGACTGTATCGGAATCGAAGATGCGCAAGCTGGAATTGAAGCAATCATTAAAAGTGGGGCGCATCCAATCGGTGTTGGTACTAAAGAAGTCTTAGGCGACATCCCCCTTGTACACTCAACTCGTGATCTGACTTATGATTTTTTAAAAGACGTTTGGCAAAAAGAAAAAACATTATAAATAGAAGTGAACAGCTCCAAGAAAAAGAAGCATAACGAAAACGTTACGCTTCTTTTTTGATCCATAATTTCTTTGCCATACTTTTTGCAATACCATCTTCATCAGCGTCCGCGGTTACTTCATTTGCGACTTTCTTCAAACGGTCCGTCGCGTTATCCATCGCAACCGTATACCCAACTGCCGCAAACATTGCCAGATCGTTATCACCATCACCAAAAGCTAAGGCTTGTGTTTTATCTAAATTCAACGTTTCTAAAACAAACTCAATTGCCGTTTGTTTATTCACTCCACGAACGGCGATCTCACCACTTTCTGGCCCGAATAAAGCAACAGTAGATTGATACATATGAAATTCTTCACCGTAACGTCGTTCAATTTCTAAAAATGGTACGGTATTATTGATAAATGAAATTTTATTGACATTGCCATAATCAATCGGGATCTCATCAAATTGTTTGACTAACTCGACAAACCACGTCATTTTTTCTAATAAAGGTTCTTCAGCAACTTTCGTTTCTTTTGCAATTTTACGAATGGCTTCAGAAATTTTCCGTTCACAATTTTCGCTAGCAAATAACCCATCATTTGACTCTAGATAATAACCGATATCATATTGATCAAAATAAGCAATCATATCGAGTACCATTGGTTTAGGCATTGTTTGATGGATCAATACATCCTCACCGATCGTGACATAGCCTCCACCTGCACCAATAATCCCATCAAATCCGATTGCTAAAATACTCTCAATAATTTCAGGCTTTGAGCGTCCCGTGCAAATATATGCTAGATTCCCTTCATTACGAAATGCTTGAATCGCTTCAACAGTTGAAGGCAATACCTTGCCACTACTTGTACAAAGCGTTCCATCAACGTCAAAAAAAGCAATATACGTCATAAGATTCTCCTCTTTTACGATAATTTTTTAACAAATTCCGATTTTAATTTCATTGGACCAAATCCATCGATTTTACAATCGATATTGTGATCGCCTTCGACTAGACGAATTCCTTTTACTTTTGTTCCTTGTTTTAAAGGCGTGCTAGAGCCTTTTACTTTTAGATCTTTGATAATAGAAACATTGTCTCCATCTGAAAGTAAATTGCCATTACTATCATAAACAGCAAACATTTCTTCTTCAACTTCATTCCACTCATGTCCACATTCAGGACACACAAATAATCCACGATCTTCGTATGTGTAACTACTCTGACACAAAGGGCATTTTGGTAATTCGCTCATTGTTATTCTCCTTTGATTTTTTCTTTATTTTACCTAATTGTGATAAAAATAACTAGTTAAAATCAAAAGGTTATATGAAAACAAAAAAGCTTTGATCTGAAAAACGATCAGATCAAAGCTTTTTTTATAAAGAATTTAGTGCCGCACTGATTTCTTCATCACCATTAAGCATGGCAACAACTTGTTTTTTTGCCGCTTCATTTGTCAATAAACCTGCTAAAACTTTTGCGACGTCTGGGATTGTATTTTTACCTAACTCACCGCTATTTAACGCTACTTTTCCGGTAGCTGGTGCTTCTTCTAGGCTACCAGGTTGTAAGATCGTATACTCTAGATCTGTGTGATCAATCAGCCAGTGGTCGGCAAATAATTTGGCGATATTGTAATCCATCAATGCCTCTAAACCACTACCTTTCCAAGTTTCAGGCTGCATAGAATTAGCAGAACTTAATTGGATATAACGGCCAATTCCAGCTTTTTCCGTCGCTTCCATAGCTTTTTTTGCACCAAATAAATCAGTTTGCAATAAGTCTTTCCCTCTAGAACCTGCGACATAATAGACCGCTTCAGCATTTTTAAGTGCCTGAGCCATCTCTGGTACATCCCAATGTAAATCAAATTTCACTGGCGTAACTTGTTCAGATTCTACTACTTTTTCAGGTTGACGCGCACCAGCAAACACTTGGTGTCCATCCTTAACTAACGCTTTTATCAATTCTTGTGCTACACGACCAGTAGATCCAATAACAAAAATATTCATTTTGACGTTCCTCCTTAAGTAGTTCCTATTAAAATCGTAACGTAAAAAAAATAGGAAATCAAAAATTTTGATTTCCTACTATCCTAATCTTGAGTGATCGGTTTTACTTTCAATAGGTCTAATAAAAAGACAAAGACTGGAACTCCCATTACTAATCCCCAAGTTCCAAAATAATGTTCACTAATCAAAAGAACGACAAATGTATAAAAAATAGGTAATTCCGTTTTACTTGACATCAACTTAGGATTTAATAAATAGGCTTCAATCAAGTGAATCACAACTACAATCACTAAAACTAAAATGACATCATGTAGTCCACCTTGTGAATATGCAATAAAAGATAGCGGAATAATCGATACGATCACTCCAGCTACAGGAATCAAGCTCAAAACAAAAATCATGATCGCTAAACTCGGTAACTGAGTAAATCCCATCAATGATAGCGAAATAATCGTTAGTGTCGTATTGATGATCGCAATCAAAAATTGCGCTTCGATCACAACTCCAAAAGTATTGGCGAATTTATGCGCAAAGTAACGCATATCTTCAAAAAACCAAGCCAATTCGCCTTTCAAAAATAGACGTGAAAAATGCCAAGTCTTTTTTTCTTCTATTAAAAAGAAAAAACTTAAAATAAATGACATCACAATCGCCGTTGCTAATTTACCAAAATTCTGGATATAAGCTAAAATCAAGGTCGCACTTTTTTGTAACTGACCCAAGATATTGAACTGTTCGATATATTTCTGGATAAACAAGTAAAAGTCATTTGATTCTGCTGGTGTTTGTTCATAAAAATCCACTACGGAATTAACCATCTGAATCGTTTGATTGATCAGCATTGGAACATACTTTGTTAATGCAAAATATGCCATACAGACAACCAAGCCATATAAGATGATCGTCAAAATAAAGGAAGAAATCGGTACAAATTTACGTAGCTTACGAATCGTTTTGTACGCTAAAAACGTAAAAATAAATGTGAGTAAAAATAAACTTAGCATGCTACGAAAAAGATAAAATAAAAGCAACAATAAAAGCAATACAGTCACTCTTCTTAATTTCGTATGTTGAATAAAACTTTGATAAAGTGTCATTTCCTCATCCTTTCTTCATATAAAGGTAGTGTCATTATACGTTATTTTCTAAGAAAAACCTACGATAAGTCTTCCAAAGAAGTCAAGAAATTTTAAGAAAAGCTATCATTCATTAAATTACATCTATTTTTATTTTTTGATTTGGTATACTAAAAGAAAATAGTTAACTAGAGGTGAAAAACATGAAAAAACGCTGGTATCTCTATGCAATCACAGGTTTGTGCGCGTTAACACTGAGCGCATGTAGTCACGAACAACAAGCAGCAACATCTAGCGATACGACAACGACATCTAGCAATATGACGTCTACTAGCGAATCGAATACGACAGCAACTTATACCATGCAAGTCAAAGAGAACGGAACGAATGATCAAGTATTGGTGACAATGGATCCTACGAGTAAAGAAAACCAGGACCAAACGGTACTTGGTGATCAACAATTTGAAGGCTATCTCCTATTACAAGACGTAACGATCACCGATAAAGACGACAATAAATTAACGGGCAGTCAGTTAAAAGCCGGCGATCAACTTACTGTAACTTTAACCGATACGCCAATTATCGCTCGTAGCTTACCACCTAAAATCGCTGGTGCTAGTATAAAATCTATAGTATTAAACTAGTACATACAAGTAAAATAACGAAAAAATATAAAAACACCTTCTTTTTTCACTAAGAAGGTGTTATTTAGATTGAATTAAACAACAGTTGTAAGCAAATTAAACCGTTTAAATAACTTCTGTATTGACTACCCCAATAACTCCTTCTCACTAATCATCATAATTCATGTATTTTTTGACCCAGCATTTTCCCTGTTTTACTTTGCAATAAAAAAAACAACATCTATATAATCAGTTCTTGTGAGTAGACGTGCTCCCTATTTTATAACAAGAAGGGTCTTAAAACATAAAAAAACAAACAAGCAATTATCAAAATGAGTCTGATCGGAATCGTAGCTAGTGCACTAATTGGAGGCGTAACTGCTACGCAAATTTATGCGAGTAGTAATAATCCAAATCTAGATACAATTTTAGCTTACCGAGATGAACATACTGATTTGCTTAGTGCAAAAAAAGCACAAGAACACTTAGCCGCTACTCTACAAGAAAAACAAAAAACAAAAGAAGCACAAGCATTAAAACAACAAGCTGCTGAGCAAGCTGCACAACAGGCCGAACAACAAGCTACACAACAGACTGCTCAATGCTCAAGCTGCTGAAACAACTCAAACAGCGACTGCGACTGCTCAAACTGCAACTCAAGCGCAAATTCCAAGCTTTGGTTTATACATCGATGGAATCAGTGCACAGATTGGTTCTTATAATATAGACGGCGGACAGGTTCCTACATATACACCTCTAGCTTATCATTGGAACACTCCACAAATGGCTAGTCATAATTACTATCTAGTCGACAACAGCAATACTACTGGTCTAGGACAAAAAGTTCTTGCTTTGCAAATCGGTGATCCTGTCTACCTGAATAGCCAAGTTTATCATGTGACAGCTAGTCTTACCGTTTATCCAAATCAATACGCTAGTGAACTATTCGATTTTTCACACAAAATGTATATCCAAACTTGCTACGGTGCCTATGCTAGCGATGGTATGCGTACGGTAATGCTTGATTAATCGAACTTCAGATTATAGTTACTAAAAATTAAATCATAAATAGAATAGATGAATACCGAATTTACCATCTAAATGAGAATCACTTTCATTCTCATTTAGATGATTTTATTATCAATTAGGAAAATGTCATGTTACACTAGTCTCGTAAATAATAAAGGGGGCTATTCTCATGAGCGATTCACAAAAAGCAATCGGTTCTACCTTATCTTGTCTTATTTTTATGATTATCGGATTCGTCATGGAACGTCTGTCAATCCCTTTTTATCAAGTCGTTTTTGCTATCGCGATTTTAACCGGTGGTGCCAAACAAACGATCGAAGGATTGACTGACACATTTGAAAATAAAACACTAAACGTTGACTTATTGATGGCACTAGCAGCAATCGGTGCTGCGATTATTGGAAATTGGTTCGAAGGAGCGATGTTGATTTTCATCTTCTCTTTAAGTGGGGCCCTAGAAGAATACACAACCAATAAGAGCAAAAAAGAAATCGCCAGTTTGATGCAATTGCAACCTGAAACAGCACTGCGCTTGGAACAAGACGGTACGACGACTGAAATCGACGTATCCGCACTGATGATCGGTGATTTAGTGATGGTTCCAAAGGGGACTAGTATTCCAATCGACGGAGAGATGGTCAAAGGCTTCTCTACGATCGACGAAGCTGCAATCAGTGGTGAATCGATCCCTGTTGAAAAAACAACTGGGGATATGCTATTTGGTGGGACGATCAATTTGGGAAACGCGATTACACTAAAAGTAACAACAAAATCTGATGATACACTCTTTGCAAAAATCATTCAGTTGGTAAACGAAGCACAAAGCACTCCTTCCCAAACAGCATCTTTTATTGAAAAAATTGAAAATATCTATGTCAAAGCAGTCTTGATCATTATTCCATTAATGATCTTTATCCCTTATCTTTTCTTAGGATGGAGTTTCTATGAAAGTTTTTACCGTGGAATGGTGTTACTTGTCGTCGCTTCTCCATGTGCGCTAGTAGCCAGTGCTACACCAGCTACGCTTGCTGCCATTTCAAACGGCGCACGAAATGGTGTTTTATTTAAAGGTGGAATTTATTTAGAAAATTTAGCTGCTTTAAAAGCAATCGCCTTTGATAAAACAGGAACATTGACTAATGGTGCTCCTGTGGTGACTGACTTTACATTCACCACTACTTCAATCGAAGCACAACAAGAAGCACTAGATGTATTATTGACTATTGAGGGAACTTCTACACATCCTTTAGCTACAGCGATTACGACACGTTTTAAAGAACATAAACAGCGAGTCATTTCAGATATTGAGATCAAAGATGTAACTGGTTTTGGTTTAGAAGGAATCATCAAAGAGGATATTTGGAAAGTTGGGAAAGAAGGTTTTCTAAATGGTTTGACTCTTTCTACTACGATCCAAAAAGAAGTTTCTCAGTGGCAAGAAGAAGGAAAAACAGTGATTTATCTTGCGAAGAATCAAGAGATTTTAGGCTATTTTGGATTACTAGATGTGCCAAAAGCTGAAGCTGCTGCAGCAATCGCTTATTTCAAACAAGAAGGCATCCACACAACAATGATTACAGGTGACCATTACGCTACTGCTAAAGTTATTGGGGATGCACTTGAAATCGATGAGATCCATGCAGACTTTTTACCAGAAAATAAAACTACGCTAATCAATCAACAAAAAGAAATTTATGAAATCAATGCAATGGTCGGAGATGGTATCAATGACGCCCCTGCTTTAGCCAATGCATCGATTGGGATCGCGATGGGTGGCGGAACGGATATCGCCATGGACGTAGCCGATATGGTCTTGATGCAAAATGACTTAGAAAAATTACAAATGAGTCATATGATGTCGAAAAAATTAAAACGCATCGTACTACAAAATATTGTTTTTTCTGCATCGGTCATTTTCCTGTTGATCCTATCGAATTTATTCCAAGTTATCAATTTACCTCTTGGTGTTGTTGGTCATGAAGGAAGTACTATTTTAGTGATTTTAAATGGCTTAAGAATGCTAAAAACCATCCCTGTTCACACTACGACTAAACAACTGACAGAAACTAAAAAACAATTTGCATAAACTAAAAAAAACTGCCATTAGTGTCAGTTTTTTTGACTAATATAGAAAAATTTGACTTTTATTTTTAAGCGGCGAGTCTTTATACGCACACTTTATACATCAAGGTAATAAACGTGAGATTTTAAGAAACGAACAAGTTTGTTCGTTTCACGCGTGATTATTTTACAATTTTTGTGATTTATTTTACAATTAAAGGGTAATTTTACGGTAAAAAATACTTAAAAGGAGTTTTTCCTATGACAGATTTTTCATCTCAAGACTATTTAGACAAAGTTGATGCCTATTGGCGTGCTGCCAATTATCTTTCTGTAGGACAATTGTACCTAAAAGATAATCCTTTATTGGATCGACCAATTACAGCTGAGGATGTCAAAGTCCACCCAATTGGTCACTGGGGAACGATCGCTGGACAAAATTTTGTGTACGCACATTTAAATCGTGTGATCAATAAGTATGATTTGAATATGTTTTTTATTTCTGGTCCTGGTCACGGTGGACAAGTGATGGTTTCAAATTCTTATTTAGATGGTAGTTATTCAGAAATTTATCCTAAAATCTCGGCGGATAAGCATGGGATGAAAGAGTTGTTTAAACAATTTTCATTCCCTGGAGGTATCGCCTCACATGCAGCACCTGAGACACCTGGATCGATCCATGAAGGTGGCGAACTAGGATATGCCTTGTCACATGCGACTGGTGCGATCTTAGACAATCCAGATGTGATTGCAGCGACTGTGATTGGTGATGGTGAATCGGAAACTGGACCTTTAGCTGCTGGTTGGTTTTCAAACACCTTTATCAACCCAGTAAACGATGGAGCGGTATTGCCGATTCTTTACTTAAATGGCGGAAAAATTTCCAATCCAACGATTCTATCACGCAAATCAAATGAAGATTTGATCAAATATTTCGAAGGGATGGGTTGGAAACCGTATATCGTCGAAGGTGACGATCCCAAAAAAGTACACCCGATCATGGCTGAAACTTTAGATCACGTGATCGAAGAGATCCATACTATCCAAGAAGATGCACGCAAACATCCCGCTAAAGACGCTCAAATGCCACATTGGCCAGTCATTTTATTTAGAACACCAAAAGGTTGGACTGGACCGAAAGAATGGGATCATGAAAAAATCGAAGGAACGTTCCGAGCTCATCAAGTCCCAATCCCAGTGGATGCACATCATATGGAACATATCGACAAATTGATCGATTGGTTGAAATCTTATCGTCCTGAAGAACTATTTACTACAGAAGGAAAATTAATCGATGAATTAAAAGAAATAGCACCAAAAGGCGACCGTAGAATGTCGACCAACCCGATCACAACAGGTGGACTCGATCCTAAACCACTTGTTATGCCCGACTGGAAACAATATGCTGTAGATACAACAACACCCGGTGCAGTCATGGCGCAAGATATGATCGTATTTGGTGAACATGCGCGTGATATCGTGAAACATAATCCGACGAATTTCCGTATCTTTGGACCTGATGAGACAAAATCTAATCGTCTGAACAAAGTGTTTGATGTGACTGATCGTCAATGGTTAGAACCTAAAAATAGCGATGATGAGTGGCAAAGTTCAGTTGGTCGTGTTATCGACGGACAACTATCAGAACATCAATCAGAAGGATTTTTAGAAGGCTATGTATTAACTGGTCGACACGGTTTCTTTGCAAGCTATGAATCATTTTTACGTGTCGTAGATTCAATGCTGACACAACACTTTAAATGGATGCGTAAAGCTAATGAACACGTCTGGCGCAAACGCTATCCATCGTTAAATGTGATCTCAACTTCAACTGTTTTTCAACAAGATCACAATGGTTACACACATCAAGATCCAGGTATTTTGACGCATTTAGCTGAGAAAAAACCTGAATTTATCCGAGAATATTTACCGGCAGATGCCAATAGTTTAATGGCCGCAATGCATAAAGCTCTACAAGATGAGCAAGTAATCAACTTGATCGTCTCATCTAAACATCCACGCCCGCAATTTTATTCTGCCAAAGAAGCAGAGATCCTAGTCAATGAAGGATTAAAAATTATCGACTGGGCAAGTACGGTAGCTGAACATGAAGAACCTGATCTAGTTGTAGCTTCAGCTGGTACCGAACCAAACCTAGAAGCGTTGGCTGCGGTTTCTATTTTACATGAAGCATTCCCTGAACTTAAAATCCGGTTCATCAATATCGTAGACTTATTAAAATTACGTCATCCGTCAATTGATCCACGTGGCTTGAGCGACGAAGAATTCGACGAGTACTTCACGACAGATAAACCTGTGTTATTTGCTTTCCACGGTTACGAAAATATGATCCGTGATATCTTCTTTGATCGCAAAAACCATCATGTGTTGATCCATGGTTATCGTGAAAATGGTGATATCACGACACCATTTGATATGCGTGTGTTTAGCGAATTGGATCGTTTCCACCTAGCTAAAGATGCAGCTGCTCATGTATTTGGTGAAAAAGCACACGAGTTTATGGCAAAAATGGATGATACATTAGCCTATCACCATGACTATATCCGTGAAAATGGTATGGATATTCCTGAAGTAACGGATTGGACATGGAAAACTTTATAATCTATACTAAATACGCTCATACATTTTTGTATGAGCGTATTTCTTAGTTTTATGGCACATAACTGGAGGTTTTTTATGTCCGACTATCAACTTACTTGTAGCTCTACAGTCGATCTTTCTTTGGCACAACTAGCCGAATATTCGATCGCTTATCTTCCCTTTCATTTTCAACTAAATGAGACACAATACGTCGATGACTTTGGCCAAAGTATGACTTATAGCGAATTTTATACAGCAATAAAACATGGCGCAATGCCTACGACTTCACAAAACAATCCTGCTGCTTACTGTGAATTTTTCATTTCCTTTTTAAAAGCGGGAAGAGATATCCTACATATCGCTTTTTCTTCTGGTCTTTCTGGCGATTACCAATCTGCTTGTATGGCAAAAGAACTCTTGAAAGAACAATTTCCTGATCGATCAATCGAGATTATTGACTCTCTAGCTGCTTCTTCAGGTTATGGTTTATTGCTTTTAGAAGTAGCAAAACAAAAACAACAAGGTGCTAGCCTAAATGAAACGGTAGTGTTTGCGTTAAAGACACGTTTGCACATCCAACATTGGTTTTTTTCAACCGATCTATCATACTACAAACGTGGCGGTCGCATTAGTGCAACGACAGCAGCGATTGGTGGCGCCTTACATATTTGTCCAGTCATGATGATGGATGCTAAAGGAATGTTAACACCTCATCATAAAGTACGAGGTAAGAAAAAGGCCATTCGCGCACTTTGTGAGCAATTCCAAATACATGTGCAAGATTTAGATAATATACCGCACTGTTTTATTTCTCACTCAGATTGCTTAGATGACGCTTTAGCTTTAGAAACACAACTAACTTCTACTTTCCCAGAACTTCGTGATCATATCACTATTTTTTCGATTGGAACGGTAATTGGCTCTCATACTGGTCCTGGAACGGTTTCTCTCTTTTTCAAAGGAGATGTTCGACACTAAAAAAGGATGTGACCGAAATCTGTCACATCCCTTAACAATCAAACAAATAGCGTTCAAGAAGTCACTTCTTTAGAAATAAGCTAGATAATTCCCAAAACAGGTGAAACCACTATCGGAATTATTTGGCTTATTTCTTTAGGCTACCTCCTTCTACCATAATCTATGTTTAGCCTTTACCATCTTGAAACGCTGGATATAGTGTCATTCCACCGTCAACAAACAACGTAACTCCTGTCACATAGCTTGCTTCTTTAGAAATCAACCAAGCTGCCGCTGCCGCAACTTCTTCTGGATCTCCGATACGTTGCATTGGAATCATCGCTTCCGTTTCTGCACGTTTTTGTGCATCTTCAAATTTGTCAGCATTGATCGGTGTTTCAATAGCACCAGGCCCAATACTATTGACTCGAATATTCTTGCTCGCATATTCCATTGCGATTGCTTGCGTAAAGCCTTTCACACCAAATTTTGATGCAGTATAGTGTGCAAAAGTCGGCCATGGAATCTGTTCATGAACTGAAGAGATATTTAAGATCACACCTGGAATATTTTGTTCGACAAAGTAAGCTAAGGCAGCTTTCGAACCGATAAATACCCCCGTCAAATTGACATCGAGCACTTGTTGCCAGTCTTCTAAACTAAGCTGATGTGTTGGCTGTTGATTTTCCATCCCTGCATTATTGATCCACACATCTAGTCTTCGATAATGTTCGATAGCCTTTTTGATCAAGGTAGCTACACCTTCTTCTATACTGATGTCAGATTGAACAGCTATCGCTTGTCCACCAGCTTTTTCAACTAATTGAACAGCCTCATCCGCCCCATCGTCATCTGAACGATAATTGATGATGACCTTCATCTTCTCTTTGCCTAAGCGTTCTGCAATCGCCGTTCCGATTCCTTTAGAACCACCTGTAACCACCACTACTTTACCAACTAAGTCTTCATACATAATTTATCCCACCTTTTATTGCGCATCTTTCCAATGTTTTCTTAAAAATTTACCTCGACCTGATCCTTCTCGGTACAATCCATAATGAAAACTATTTTTTTTATAGTAATCTTGATGATAGTCTTCGGCCGGATAAAGCGGTTGTGCGGCTTCGATATTTGTCACAACCGGTGTATCAAATTTACCACTATCGTTTAGTGCTTGTTTAGAAGCTTCGGCAATTTCTTTTTGCTCTGGAGTCGTGTAAAAAATAACTGGACGATAAGAATCACCACGATCAGCAAACTGACCAAATGCATCAGTCGGATCTGTTTGTTGCCAATAAATCTCAACTAATTTTTCATAAGGTAAAACATTAGGGTCGTACGTAATTTCAACTGCTTCCGTATGCCCAGTAGTTCCTGTAGTCACTTGTTCATATGAAGGGTTGACCACATGTCCTCCTGTATATCCTGATACAACTGAGATCACTCCAGGATATTCATCAAAAGGATGAACCATACACCAAAAACAGCCACCTGCAAAAATTGCTTTTTCATATTGTGTCGTCATCTCACTCACACTCCTTCTTGATTTCTATGATAAGCCCTTTCAAAAAATAAAGAAACCGATTTGCTCAATAAAAAACAAGCAGATAAAATTCATCTGCTTGTTTCTCAAAGCTTAAATACACATCAATTAAAATTTTATAATTATGGTAAGATATTGCCTGCTGCACGATAGATCTCGTACCACTCTTCGCGTGAGAGTACGATCTCAGATGCTTTGACAATTTCCTTGATACGTTGCGGATTCATAGTACCAGCAATGACTTGCATGTTTGCTGGATGACGTAAAATCCAAGCTGTTGCAAGCCCAGTCGTTGTAATATTATGTGCTTGAGCAATTTTGTCAAGAACGTGATTCAACTCTGGGAATTTTTCATTTCCAATAAAGACACCTTCAAAAAAGCCATACTGATAAGGTGACCAAGCTTGAATCGTTTGATCATGTAAACGAGAATAATCTAGAATACTTCCGTCATGATCGATACTCGCTTCATCTTGCATATTGACATGAATCCCCTGATCAATCATACCGGTATGTTTGATTCCAAATTGTAGTTGGTTTGCCATGATTGGTTGGGCTAAGTGTTTTTTTAGCAACTCAATTTGCATCGGTTTTTGATTGCTCACACCAAAATAACGAACTTTCCCCTGTGCTTCTAACTGATCAAATGCTTCTGCTACTTCCTCTGGCTCAACTAAAGTATCGGGACGGTGCAATAATAAAGCATCCAAATATTCCACGCCTAAACGACTTAAACTCGCATCGACTGATTCAATAATGTGTTCTTTTGAAAAATCAAAAAAGCCTTTACGAATCCCACATTTACTTTGAATAAAAATATCTTCACGAGAAAATGAAGCTTCTTTTAACGAACGACCAAAAATACTTTCGCATTCACCTTGCCCATAAATATCCGCATGGTCTACAAAATTGATTCCTTGCGCCACTGCTTCTTCGATAACAGTAGTTGGATTTTCTGCATTAACTAACCGCATGCAACCTAAAATCACTGCTGAAACTTCTTGTCCACTACTTCCAAAAGGTACTTGCTTCATATTATTCCCTCCAACACCAAGATGGTTTTATTTTACCATACTTTTTGAAAAGGGTTTCTTTTGACGGCTGTTTTCTTGCCAAATAAAATATAAAATCGGAAAATAATTAAACAAAAAACTAACACGTTGCCATAAGCCTAATTGACCGAATATCACGGTTTGTTGTAATGCTGGGATTCGAGCGAATGCATACACTAGTGCAAAGAGAACACTTAAGCAAAAAAAGCCAAGATATATACGGGTTTGCTGTATATTTGGTTTTCGTTTAGTAAATAAAGCAGCACACAAAGGAAAAGCGAAGAATCCTGTATACCCAACACCAGATCCCACATTATGTACCCAGGTTGAAAAATTCCAATTTGCTTCATGTATATCGACACTAAATAAGCCTGTAAAAATACAATCTCCCACTCCATACAAAGCGATGGAAAGTACCAATAACCATGCAGCTACTTTTGATACTGGTCGTGCAACTTGATAAAGGTAAGGGAATCCCAAACAATAAAAACTTCCCGCAACCACTGACCAAATCAAAAAAGCTGTTCGTACAGGACTTCCCACATCTCCAATCAAACTCATGACGTCCTTAAATTGATTTACTGTCGGATCAAATAATCCTAGAATATAAGGAGTTAAAAAATCACTGATCACACCAATCAACAAACAAATACGACTAAATTGTTTCATTCTATTTTCTCCTCTTCTACCAATTCTTCCTTGTCTGTGTGAAATAAAATCTCTTTGACTTTAGGAAATTTTTTCATTAAAAAGAAAAGATAAAACAAACTCGATGCACCGTACAATGCCCAAGCATACCAACTATCTGATTTTTCTTCTAACCCTTGAAAACGATAAATGCTAAATAAATCATTTAATAATTCTTCATATAAGTGATGAGTCAGATCTTCTTGCTGTGTCAAAATCACAATTTGAATAAATACTTGAACAAAAAAGATCGCAAACCAGCCGTATAAATAATGATGCCCTCCTTTGACTAGCACTACCTTTTTATAAATTTTTCGTTCTTTTCCATCTTCATAGAAATAATAAACAGGCGTTAGTTCTTGCAAGATATTCGAATATCTTGCTTGATAATAGCCAACTAATGCTCCAGCAATAATCGCAATCCCTAAAATCAACCAACTTTTTTGCGACGGCTCAAATACTAAAAGCACTTGGATCAATGAAAATCCTGGCAAAAAGAAATACGTAAACTTTTTTACTACACTAAACTCAAACTGTTCTCGAATAAAATAAAGCAATAATAGAAAAATTAGAATCGCCATTGTTTCACTTCCTTTTTTTCTTTAACGATACCGATTTTCAGTTGAGAATGCAAAGAAAAAAAGAAATCTGACGGGAGTCTGTCACAGACTCTAAAAGATCGGATACACATTGTTTCCAAAGTAACTTCTCTTTAAAATAAGCCAAATAATTACCGAAAAATGTGAAGCTGTTATCGGAATTATTCGGCTTATTTCACAGTCATTTTTTTATCTAACGTAAAAAGTTTGGATTCATGAATGCTGGTGATGGATAGTGGTAGAATCCTTCATTTGTACTGATTCCTAATTTATTTTGGTCGATGAATTCTTTTTTCACACGATCTGCTAATGGTTGAAGCTGTGTCTCTCCCATTTCGATGCGATGCAATAGTACATCGTATTGCGTTTTCATTCCAATCATATCAATCATACCAAATGGTCCCATCGCCATTTTAGTCGAAATCATCCAATCTTTGTCAATGGTTTGAGGATCACTTACACCATTTACCCAAAGAAACATTGCACTATCTAGTAATGGCATAATCATCGTATTTAGTACATATCCTGGTTGCTCTTTATGCAATTGAATCGGAATTAACCCGATTTCTTTAGCAAAGTTAACCACCATCTGTAAAATCTTTGGATCTGTATGTTTTTGTCCCATAATCTCTGCCGTGTTATATACCCAAATCTCATTGGCAAAATGTAAAGCCAATACTTTTTCTGGACGCCCACTAATATCAGCCAACTGACTTGGTAGCATCGTTGATGTATTAGTTGCCAAAATCGTTTTTTCAGGGGCAAGTTTACCTAGTTGCTGAAATAGCGCTTGTTTAATGCTAAGTACCTCGGGAACAGCTTCGATCACTAAGTCAGCATCGGTTACGGCTTCATTTAAATCTGTCGTAAAATGTAATCTAGTCAATGCGTCTTTTGCTTGTTGAGGTGTTTGGAAATAGTTAGCATAAATCGTTTGATAACGTGACATATTTTCTTTGGCACGCTCTAAGAATTCTTGTTTGATATCGTATACCCATACGTCCTTCTCATGGTAAGCAGTTTGAAAAGCAATTTGCGTACCCAATACACCTGCACCTGCTACTACAATTTTATTGATTGTCATATAAATTCCTCCTCTTTGATCATTAATTCACTTGGAGTATAGCGCGCTTTATTTCTCGCGACAAAAGAAAACCAAATTTTTACGATAAAATAACTTACAATATATAGTTTCACCCTGTTAAATCTTATTTTTATTTCAGAAAAAAAAACATTCGAATATCTTAAGAAAGTTTAACGATTCTTACAATCGACCTTACAATAATGTAATAATTACGCTTACTATAAAAAAAAACTATAACTAGATTAAGTAAATAGCTATTATTTTTATTTTAAAATTTTTGTTACACTTCTTCTAACACATAAATAGGGGGAAAAATATTATGACAACAGATCGTTTTCAACTAGTGGGTTCACTACTTAGACCAGAGGATTTATTACAATATAAACAACAAATCGAACATCGTGAGGATATTCAATACCCTTTTTATGAGGACTTTGAGGGTTATCAAGAAGTTGAATCGCAAGCGATTGAAGCGATCGTGGAAAAACAAAAGGCTGAAGGAATCAGTATTGTCACAGATGGAGAACTATCAAAATCTATGTGGCATCTAGATTTTTTATGGGGATTTGATGGGATCGAGCGTTTTATCGCAGACAATGGATATTCTTTTGAAGACTTAGACGGTGGTGATTTTGAAACGAGAAAAGATATTGGAATCCGTATTACCGCACCACTCTCAGGAAAAAATCATCACTTTATCGAAATTTTTAAAGCCGTTCAAGCACAAGCCAAAGATACACCAACAAAAATCACTGTCTGGGGTGCGGCTCATGCATTTACTGAATTGGTCGTTTTCAATCAATTATTTGGACCAGATCAAGTCTACAAGACTAAAGCTGACTTAAAACTCGCTGTCTTAAATGCTTACAAAGAATTTTTGGATGAATTTGCTAAAGTGGGCGGAAAAATCGTTCAATTCGATGACTGTTTATGGGAGTTATTTGCAGAAGACAATGAGAAAAGCTTTTTTAAAGCTGGCACAAAAGGCTTGGAAGATTTAGCAGATGAGTTTGTAGCAGTAAATAATGAAATTATCGATTATGCGCATCAATTAAATTTAGAAGTTTGGACACATAATTGTCGCGGAAATTATCAAAGCCGTCATGCTTCTAATGGCACGTATCAAGCGATTGCAGAAAAATTTTTACGTGATCAACATTATGATCGCTTCTTTTTAGAATGGGATGATGAACGTGCAGGGGATCTTGAAGCTTTGAAAGTGTTACAAGATCGTCCAGAAACAGAAGTTGTCCTTGGTCTACTTTCTAGTAAGACCAATCATTTAGATGACGAAGAACGAGTCTTTCGTTTATTAGACCAAGCAAGTAGTATTTTACCTAAAGAACGGCTTTACCTTTCACACCAATGCGGTTTCGCTTCTTGTGATTGCGGAAACGAATTATCCCATGAACAACAATGGGCGAAAATCAAACAAGGACAAAAAATCGCTGCTACCTATTGGGGCGAATAAAAAAGTACGCAGTTTGCTATCAATTTGAATAGCAGACTGCGTACTTTTTTAATTCTATAAAATGACTAAATTTTCGTATTTAACAACTTGCTTTTCTTGTTCTGCTTCCATTAAAACGACTGCCGTATTGACTAGTAATGCATCGATTGTTCCAACCGCTGCTTGAGAGTTAGCGACTACAGATACTTTTTGTCCTACATGAAACGCTTCGCCTTTTTCAGAAGGAACAACCTTTTTCCAAGTATTAAATACCATAATTTAGACCTCTCCTTAAATGTTTTATCTTATTAAAAAAACACGATTCAAGAACCTTGAATCGTGTTGAATAAGTAAGTTTTAGTTTTTTTGGATGTTTGTTGCTTGAAGACCACGTTGACCTTCTTCAACATCGAAAGTCACTGCTTGACCTTCTTCTAAAGTTTTGAAACCTTCACCTTGGATTGCTGAGAAGTGAGCAAAAACGTCTTGTCCGTCTTCTTTAGTGATAAATCCAAAACCTTTGTCTGCGTTAAACCATTTTACTGTACCGTTGTTCATAATAAAATTCCTCCTTGTGCTATGCACAATCATTTTTTTGCAATAATTTCTTGATTAAAAAAGAGGAATTTTGGTGTTGCTAAAAATTACCAATTGATTAATGTTCAAATATACTACTCCTCTATCATACAACGTTTGCACTTAAAAGTATAGGGTATACTGCTGTTTATTTTATTCTATAAGAGAAACTTAATCTTTTCGTACTCATTTTTAATCGTTTAGTTTTAATCGTATTTTACAAAATCTAAAAATAGGCCTTGTGCGGGCATCGTTTCCCCTGCTTCGCTACGTACTTTATATTCAAAAATCGTATTGATCTGGTCGATCTTCATCTTTCCTGTTCCAATTTCGACTAGTGTTCCTACAAGTATTCGGACCATTTTATGCAAGAATCCATTTCCTGTAAAGGTGAAATGGAGTTTATGTCCTTCACGCTCGATGCGAATCTCCTCAATTGTACGTACGGTTGATTTTTTCGTCTTTTTCAAAGCTGAGAAACCAGCAAAATCGTGAGTACCACATAACAATGCGGCAGCTTTTTGCATGGCATCGAGGTTTAATGTTTCTGGATAATGGTAGCTATAATGGCGCTCAAATGCTGAGGGAATCGGATCATTCCATAGATAATAGCTATATGTCTTTCCTCTTGCATTGTAGCGAGCATGGAATCGTTCCGGTACTTCTTCAACTTTTTTGACAACAATGTCTTGTGGTAGATATTTATGGAAAAATTCAAGCATCTCTGTTAGGTCACCTGTGTAATTCGTTTTAAAATTTGCAACTTGATTTAATGCATGTGTCCCTGCATCGGTCCGACCGGAACCTACGATCTCGATTGTTTCTCCTGTCAACTGCTTGATAATGTTTTCGATTTTCCCTTGGATCGTTTTATCAGTGTTCCCTAAGCGTTGCCACCCTTGATACCGAGTACCATCATATTCAATCGTCATTTTAATATTGCGCATTTCTTTCCCTCAATCTATTTAGATTTAAAAAAACAGTAGACTTGGCTACTGTTTTTCAATATATTCGGTTTAGTATAGCAATATTTGTTCACTTAAGCAATTAAGCTTCTTGAAGATTAGCTACTTGCAGATCTTCTAATAAGACTAGCGCCGGTAACTCATTTAACTCTTGGATCTCAACCACTGCTGTACGCTCTAAAATCGTACGTACTCGCACATGATATGATTCTTCTTGTCCAATCACTTTCGAAAAATAAATCTCATTTTTTTGAACTTCATGCATCATGATTTCCTCCTCTCGTTCTTCACAAAAAGGAGTGTAACATACCATATAGTCATATTATGACTAGTTACATAAAAAGCGAGTCATTTTACTCTATTTTTTGCAAAAAAAAGATGATTTTATGACAAATTATTCTGGCTGTCTTATTTACGCTAACACCTTTTTATCGCTAGAGTAAAAGCGAGTGGATACTTTCACTTAAGCGCTTAGCTGCACCCTCACCAGCTTTGTGATCGTAATACTTTTGAAATCGTTCATCTTCTAAATATAAATCAGCAAGTTGTCGATGATAATCTACATTATAATATGGCGTGTAGTGCTGCAACCATTGTTTATGCAACGCTACGATTTGTGTTTGCTCATCAAGAGATAGTACTTGATTTTTGAGCAATACCATCAACTGTTGCTCGATTGCTTCAGCTGTTTGAAAATCATGTTCTGATTTTTTTTCTAAGTGTTCAATTGTCTTATTAACGATAGCTCTCCGTATTTCGTACTACTTTCTGCTTGATACTCTTGCTGTCGGATAAGTTTTTCTTCTTTCAATCCAATAAATTTTTCCTGGTCGTTCATCTGAATATCTCCTTTTTGATAAGCAATCGTTTTTTCCAATGTGTTTAACTGCAATTCGATTTGCTGTTTCATTTGTTTCAGTGCTTGGTATTGCTGTTCAAATAATATAAGTTGAGTAGTTGTGGGTTGATCAAGTAATTGTTGGATCTGCTGTAAAGAAAATCCAAGTTTTTTGTAAACTAAAATTTGCTGTAAACGGTCGACCTCTTTCGTACCATACAGTCGATATCCAGCACTAGTACGGGTCAAAGGAGATAATAGCTTAATTTGATCATAATAACGTAACGTCCTGCTACTTACTCCAGACAAAGTCGCGAGTTCTTTAATGTTATATTTTTCCATCGTCTTCCTCCTTTAGTTTGAGCATACACCTTAACGTTACGTCAAGGTCAACAAAAAAATAATATAACGTTTATGTAAGGTGAGTTTACAGTTTTGTTCGTAGTATTTTTAGATGATCGAGCGTATTATATAGACATAGAAGTGATGCTTTCATCCCCTTGAAGCATAAGTTATATAAGCCCCCAACTTATATAACTACGATTAGTTTTTCTAATTTATCACTTCCTCCATATAACCCGTACCCAACTCCCTAAAAAAAGGGTACAAAAAACGTCATGAGTCCCCCTCATGACGTTTTTTTTAGCTTCTTAAGCCTCTTCCGCGTTCAATTAAATAAAAGCTTGCTGTATATAAGACAAGGATGAACAATACTAAGATTTCTAATGAAATCCAAATATTAACATCGATCGTCCCTAAAAAACCATAGCGAAATCCTGATACCATGTAGACAATCGGATTGATTTTTGAGACAGCTTGCCAAAAGGGAGGCAACATTGTCACCGAATAAAAGACACCACCTAAATAAGTCAATGGTTGCAATACAAAAGTCGGCACGATCGAGACATCATCAAACGATTGCGCGAAGATTCCGTTTAGTAATCCCGCCAATGAGAATACGATAGCCGTCATAAGAACAGTTATAATGACGATAGCCCAAGAAAAAACATGTAAAGGAACAAAAAATAACGAAATCAAAGTTACCAATGCTCCTACTAAAATACTACGACCTAAACCTCCAAAAATAAATCCCCAAATGATCACGTGAGTCGGTACGGGCGCTACAAGTAATTCTTCAATATTTTTTTGAAATTTTTGCGAAAAGAAAGAAGAGGCGACATTTGAATAAGAGCTTGTAATTACAGACATCATGATCAAACCTGGTACGATGAACTCCATATAAGAAAAACCACCCATTTCTCCAATACGGCCACCAATTAAATTACCAAAAATGATGAAATATAACGATGTCGTAATCACCGGAGGTACGAGAGTTTGTACCCAAATCCGCATATAACGATTTGTTTCTTTTGCTGCCAAACTTTTTAATGCTGTTAAATAAAGATTAAACATGATCTGCCTCCACTTGCTTGTCTTCTGTGATTTTTAAAAACAACTCTTCTAAGCGATTTGATTTATTGCGCATCGATAAGACCTTAACACCTTGCGTAGACAATTGTTCAAAGACATGATTGACACCTTGATTACGTTCGACTTCGACTTCTAGTGTTCGCTCATCTTCAAACTGATGTGCATATCCAGTAATGATTGGTTTCGTATCAAAAGGTTCCAAATCAAAGATAAACGTTTCATATTGTAATTTAGCAAGCAATTCTTTCATACTTGTATTTTCAATAACTTGACCTGATTGAATAATCCCAATATTACGACAAAGCATTTCTGCTTCTTCCAAATAATGTGTTGTTAAAATAATTGTCGTTCCTTGTTCATTTAATTCACGTAAGAACGTCCACATTTCACGGCGTAACTCAATATCTACACCCGCTGTTGGTTCGTCTAAAATCAATAGTTTCGGTTCGTGCATCAATGCACGCGCAATCATCAAACGTCGTTTCATACCTCCTGAAAGCATTCGTGCTCTCTCGTTACGCTTTTCCCATAGATTGGATTGTTTCAAATACTTTTCGCTACGACGCAAAGCTTCTTTTCTCGGTACACCGTAATATCCAGCTTGATTCACTACGATTTGTTGCACTGTTTCAAACGGATTAAAATTAAATTCTTGCGGTACTAAGCCAATCTGTTGTTTTGCTTTCACTAGATCTTTATCTAGATCATATCCAAAAATCGTCACGCTACCTGCAGTTTTGTTAACTAAAGAGGTCATGATTCCAATTGTTGTCGATTTTCCTGCTCCGTTTGGTCCAAGCAAGGCATAAAAATCACCTGCTTCAACTGTCAAATCAATTCCTTTTAGCGCTTCTACTCCAGATGCATAAACTTTTTTCAGTCCTTTTATTTCTAGTGCATAGGTCATATGTGTGCTCCTTTATTCGATTCATTATTGTTGCTCAATGTGCTTAGATCATGTAATACATTCACCATTGCTTCTTCATGAAGTTTATAATAATGCCAAGATTTGCGTTTTTCCACACTTACAAAACCTGCTTGTTCTAAAATCTTCATATGATGAGAAAGCGTTGGTTGAGTAAATTCAAAATGTGGCAAAATCTCACAAGCACATTTGGCTTCTTGTTGTAATAACTTCAAAATCTTACGTCGATTTGGATCCGTTAATGCTTTGAGTCTGATTGAAAGTAACTCATGTTCCATATCCTCGCCTCCATATCGATAACAATCTATATAACTATAAAGAACTTTAAATTTTTTTGCAAGAAACTTGTATTTTTTCAAGAAAAAGATGATCTCATGATAACAGTCGATAGTCTCAAGACTTCAGTCAAAAAAAGAGTATTCTAGAACAACGTTTATTCGATGTTTAGGGGGTGTAACAGATGTCTATCACACCCCCATATTGCTTATTTATTGACTAAATCTTTTTTCGTATAACGAGCATAACCGCCTAATAAAAACAAAGCTCCTAGACCAACTACTCCAATACTATAATTAATAGAAAGAGAATCTGTGATTAGTTTACTAGGCAACGTTCGGTGAATAAATGACCAGTTTTCTAACCAAGTAAAGGTATCCGTCAAGGCAGATAAGATTCCTTCCTATCAAGTAAATACCAAATACGATTCCTAGACTGACCCCTATACTTTGACGATTTGATTTTAGCCAACTAGATAAGAAAAAACCGATACTGATCAATAGCCATAAAACGACCAGTTCTTGGCCAAAGATCAAACTTAATTTGTGAACTACTCCCCACTTAGCTAAACCTAGCGGTTTGTAACGCTTGAAGTGGGAGCTTCTTGGGAACAGAGCATACTTGATAGCGTATTTCTTTACTAACAGCGGTGTCTCTTATTTACCAAGCTATCCCCATAATTCCTACGGTTCTCGACTTTTTCTAAGCTAACGCTTGTATTCTTAGACCTTCACTCAAAATATTGATACTAGCGTTGATATCTCGATCGTGATGGGTATAGCAAATAGGACAAGTCCATTCTCGAATACTGAGTGGTTTCTTACCGTCTTTATGTCCACACTCTGAACAGATTTGACTAGATGGAAACCACTTGTCTACTTTGATGATTTCTCGCCCGTACCAGTCAGCTTTGTATTGTAATTTAGCCACAAAACTTGACCAAGATACATCAGATATACTTTTGGCTAATTTATGATTACGCAACATACCTTTTGTATTTAAGTCCTCAATACAGATCATATCGTGATTTTTGATAATATCTGTACTCAACTTATTCAGAAAATCAGTACGTTGATTCACTACTTTTTCGTGTACTCTAGCCACTCTACGTTTTTGTTTTTGATAATTTTTAGCTTCAAACAAATTGATACCCTTCTGTTTAGTCAATAAGGCACGCCTTGATACCTTACGTTGTTCGCGCTTGAGTTTCTTTTCCATTTTGGACGTGAATTTATTATTATCAACTTTTTGACCATCAGAAAGAATCGCAAAGTCTGTAATCCCTAGGTCAATACCCACAACCGAATTAGTTTTAGGCAATTCACTAACTTCTTCTTTGCACAACAAAGAAATATAATATTTACCACTTGAGTGACGGGATATTGTTGCAGATTTGATAACCCCTTTAGGGTGTCTATGGAGTTTAATTTTAATTAATGATTTTAACTTAGGAACTTTGACAAAGTTATTATCCATCAAAGCGATTGTTCCATTTTGACGATGACGAGTCAATTCTTCATAGAAACGATGTTGCATTAATGGATCTAATCCATTTGTTGGCTCATCTAAGATCAATAATCTAGGAGTGGTCAGTAACCCACAGGCTAAAGCTAATTTCTTTTTATTTCCTAAGGAGAGCTAATTCATTTTTTTGTAACGTCCATTAAGAATAACTTGATGTAGTAGGCAAACTGCTTTTCTTGCTCGATTTTAGACAGCTGATAACTATTGGCTACGACACGCATGATTTGTAGACTTGTCAAATTTGAATAAAAGCGCACATCGCTCGACACGTAACTTGTACACTGACGAATCTCTTTAGCCTTTTGATGATGATCCATTGCAAAGATCTCGACTGTACCTTGATCTGGTTGAATAAAATCAAGCATCGTTTTGATCGTTGTCGATTTTCTAGCACCGTTTGGACTGATAAATCCAAATACTTCTCCTCCTTTAACGGTAAAAGAAACGTCTTGAATTGCAGGTTTTTGCTGATAGAACTTTGAAATATTCTGTACATTAATTGCATTCATAGCGGTCACCTCTTTTATTTAGTATACAACAACCCCCCTTTCTAAAAAATGAAAGAGGGGGTTATCTTATAATTCAAATGGTAAAATTTGGCGTTGTTCATGTGACTCAAATAGTCGTTCAATCAAAGCCAGTACACGTCTTACTTCATCATTTTTCACAATAGGTTCTTCACCGTGTAAAATAACGCGGTAGACATTTTCATAAAACGACGCTTCTGGTTTAGTTGGTGTCTTGATTTCATCACTCGTCGTTGCTTCTTCAGATGGAGGCGCCATCGTTTTCGTCAAACCAGCACCTGCTTTTATTGGGATCAAATGATGATGATCGATCGTTCCTGTTTGCGATACGATTTCACCAGATAAATCCCAACCATCGATGCGCATCGTGCCTTCAAATCCTTTGACATACCAACGTGGTAATGTCACAAAATTCGTCGTCCCAACTTCAACGATAGCGCGTGTCCCATCTTCAAAGTAAAGATACGCAAGAAATCCATCATCAACTTCATTACCTAAAACGAAACTTAGATCCGCCATCACAGAAATCACTTTAGAATCGATTAGATAAAGCAATTGATCTAATAAATGAACTCCCCAATCAAGTAGCATTCCACCACCATGCTTTGCTTCATGGCGCCAGTCACCAGGAATACCATTTGCGCCTTGCACACGTGATTCAATTTGAAAGATTTCCCCGATTTTCTTCGTGTGATATAGCTCTTTTACCGCAAGAAAGTCTTCATCCCAACGTCTATTTTGATGTACGATAAATTGACGATCTTCTTGTTTTGCTGTTGCGAGAACTTGGTCTAGTTCTTTTGTCGTCATCATCACTGGTTTCTCACAAATCACATGTTTTTTTGCTTGCAATGCTTGAATCGCTAATTTACAGTGACTATCATTAGGCGTTGCAATCAAAACGACATCGATCAGTGGATCTGCAATCAGCTCTTCTACGGATTCATAGACTGTGAGTCCATTTTCTTTTGCTTTAGTTTTTTTGGAGTCATCGATATCATAGATACCGCCGATCTCAAACAATTCTTTTGGAATCAATGTATGCAGATGATAGCTCCCCATCCCACCATAACCAATCAAGCCTAAATGTAATGTTTTATGCATCGTTTATCTCCTTTATGTCCACCAAAGATCCGTCGGTTGTTCTTTGATCATAGTCGATTTTAAATTTGTTACCGCACGATCAAATCCTTCTGCGATCGACATCAACGGATCTTCATGTTCAATACTTAAAACATAGTCATAATCATATAGACGCAGGGCACTGATGATATTCGACCATTCTGTCATCGAATGCCCACATCCAACAGAACGAAACGTCCAAGCACGAGTCTGGACTTGATCGTATGGTTGCATATCCGTTAATCCGTACATGTTGATATTGTCTTGATCCAAATACGTATCTTTTGCATGAAAATGATGGATCGCTTGTTCTTTACCTAAAATTTTGATCGCCGCTACCGGATCAATCCCTTGCCACCATAGATGAGAAGGATCTAGATTACAGCCAATATGCTTACCCGCTGCATCGCGTAATTTCAACATCGTATAAGGAGTGTGTGCTAAAAAACCACCATGAAGTTCGATTCCAATATTCACACCAGCATGCTCACACTGCTCATTGATCATTTGCCAATACGGGATCAACTTCTTTTCCCACTGGTAGTGATAGTTATCGCCATACTCAGTAGGCCATGGCAATACCGGCCAATTGACACTTGTATCGGTTGCATTCCCACCTGAAATGCCCGAAAATCCATTGACTACTGGTACATGCATTAAACTTGCCAGACGAATCGTTTTTTGTAATAGTTCATCGGCAATTTTTGCTTCTTTTGGATCAGGAGATAGTGGATTATTATGGGCACTAAAGGCACTGATCGTTAAATTTTTGTCTGCTAAACGATGCAGATATTCTGTTCTTTTTTCACTACTAGCCAATAAGGTATCAATGTCACAGTGTGCATTTCCGGGAAATCCTCCTGTACCGATTTCGATGGTTTGCAACTCTCGTTTTGCTACTTCTTCTAGCATATCGTCAAAACTTAACTCATTAAATAATGGCGTAAAAACACCTAATTTCATTTAGTTTCCCTCGCTTTCTATACGTAATATTTCGAGTGCTCGATAATTTTTTTGTGCACTTTCTAAAGGAGCATACCGCTGAAACGCTTCTTGTTCGATAATCAACCACTCCATTTCATGTTGTTTTGCCCACTTTAGATAGGTTTTGATTGGTAAAACTCCTGAAGAAATCTCGGTACTTTCAATTGGTTCTTCTTGCATATCTTTTATGTGTAGCCAGTCGATATTTTTTTGATACTGATTTAAAAAAGCAATCACTGGATGTTTAGCATAGGCTACCCAATACGTATCAACTTCTAATGCCAAAGTAGGAAGTTTTTCTAACAAGATATCAAATGCGTGTGGGGTAACATCAAATTCATGCGCGTGGTTATGGTAACCTAGACGAAATGGAGTACCGACTAATTTTTCTTGGATCCTAGCCATACGTTTCGCATAGTTTCTCCACTCTTCAACCGTGTGTCCATCTAAGTAAGGCACGATCAAATTATGATTGCCAATCGTCTCTTCAAAAAGAAGAACTTCTTCAAAATGCTCTTCTAATTGTTCAATCGGATAATGAGTCCCGGATACTTCTAATCCTAATTCATCTAGACACATTTTGATGTCTGCAGCGGAATGATCAAAATAGCCTGCAAATTCAACTCCATCGTAGCCAAATCGTTTAACTTGTTTTAATGTAGCTAATAGATCTTCTTTTACGGTATCTTGAATGCTCCATAGTTGTAAACTGATTTTCATCTAACAATCACCACCCTAATTTAATTGTTCAAGCGCTACATGATGTCCATAAGTAGGGTAGACACTATCAGTTGGATTTGCCCAGTGAATCGCATTTTTGATTACGCGTTGAACTTTTTCATTGTAGTAAGAAGGATAGGTTTCATGCCCTGGTTGGAAATAGAATATTTTTCCATTCCCATGATAATACGTACATCCACCTCGAAAAACCTCTCCACCTTGATACCAATTCAAGAAAATCAATTCATCTGGTACGGGAATATCAAAGTGCTCCCCGTACATCTCTTCTTGTTCTAGTTCGATCATTTCACCAATTCCTTGTGTAATCGGATGGCTTGGTGCAATATTCCAAATACGACAACGCTCATTGGCTTCACGCCATTTCAAATCACAAGATGTCCCCATCAATTTTTTAAAGATTTTAGAAAAATGTCCTGAATGGAGTACAATCAGTCCCATTCCTTGAAGAACACGGGAATATACGCGTTCAACAATAGCATCTGATACTTCATCATGAGCAAGATGTCCCCACCAAATCAGCACATCTGTTTCATTTAGACGCGCTTCTGTTAGGCCGTGTTCAGCT
The DNA here is from genome assembly GCF_053761865.1 of Enterococcus bulliens. NCBI lineage: Bacteria > Bacillati > Bacillota > Bacilli > Lactobacillales > Enterococcaceae > Enterococcus > Enterococcus bulliens. The sequence continues at coordinate 21,727 of NZ_JBSMXK010000011.1, read as the reverse complement.
TCATCTAGCGTAGCCGTTTGGACAACGAATTCTTCTTGTAAAAAAGATTTTAGTTGTTCATGGATGCCATCTGGATAGACTTTTTTAACGTTCTCATCTGTTTGCTCATGTCGAAACTCATTCCAAATCGTAACGTGGATCATACGTGTGCTCCTTTCATCATCACTGGTTCACCCGTTCGGGCAGATTCGTAGATTGCTTCTAAAATCTCTGTCACTACCAAGGCTTCTTCTGGTTTTACAACTGGATCGGTATTGTTCAAAATAGCTTGGACAAATGAGCGTGCTTCTAAAACAGCAGGATCATTCCCTTCTCCTTCATAAAAATCAACGCCACCCGTTTCAAGTTCGATTTTCTTTTCAAATAATAGACCATGATCTTCCCCATTTAAGGTCAGACCATCATTCATATCTGCTCCACCTTTTGTTCCCATCAAAGTCGTTTTTGCTTCTTTTACATCTAAACTATTCAATGCCCAACTCGCTTCCAATGAGATCGTTGCACCATTTTCCATGACCACAAATCCAAAGGCAGCATCTTCCACTGTAAATTTTTCTGGATCCCAAGAGCCCCAAGCATTGGCTGCATTTTTTATTTGTGATAGATGATGGTACGTATTGCCCACAACGTATTTTGGACGATAGTTGTTCATCATCCATAGTGTAAGATCTAGAGCGTGTGTCCCAATATCGATCAGTGGACCACCACCTTGTGCTTCTTCATCTAAGAAAACTCCCCAAGTAGGGACTGCTCTTCTTCTGACCGCATGCGCTTTGCCCATGTAGATCTCACCTAATCCACCTTCTTGGCAGACTTCATGTAAATAAGTAGAATCTGTTCGGAAACGATTTTGATAGCCAATCGTCAATTTTTTCCCACTTTTTTTCGCAGCTTCAATCATCGCTCTTGCTTCTGTACTTGTTTTGGCCATTGGTTTTTCGCACATCACATGTTTGTTTGCCTCTAAGCTTGCAATCGTAATCTCTGCATGGGAATTATTTGGCGTGCACACGTGAATGACATCGATTTCTGTATCCGTTATCATTTCTTTGTAATCAGCATAAACAGTTGCATCCTTTGTTCCGTATTGCTCTTTTGCTTTTACCGCTCGTTCTACTTCGATATCACAAAATGCCACCAGCTCGACTTCTAAAACCTGACTTAAAGCTGGTAAATGTTTCCCATTGGCGATTCCGCCACATCCGATAATCCCTACTTTTAATGTCATAAAAAAAACCTCCGCTATCTTTTGTATGTCTTTATCCTACAAAAAATAGTGAACGTTTTCTTCCTTGATTTAAGTAGACTTATTCCCGAATATTGTCTTTTGAAATTTTAATGGTGAAATCCCAACTTGTTCTTTAAAGACATGATGAAATGTTTTCACACTATGAAAACCCGCCCGTTCTGCTACTTCGATCATCGGACATTTTTCATTGGCTAAAATATATTTGGCTTGATTGATCCGATAAGTCGTTAAAAATTGTATAAATGTCTGACCAGTATGTTTTTTAAAAAAGCGAGCAAAATAATACGGACTAAATCCAACAACCTCGGCAACTTCATCTAACGTGATGGGCGTATCGAATTGTTGTTCTACATAGATAAACACTTGATTCAATCGTTCTAAAGCTTCTTGATTAACTGTAGCTTCTACAAAACTATCTTCTTTTGTTGCATCACGTAAAGGCATTTCACGACAATACAAGACAATAATCTCAAATAATAAACTCGTGATCATGTAACTATATCCACTGTTAAGTTGCACCATTTCGTCAAATAACTTAGTGAGTGTCGTCATCATCTTTTGACGAAGTTCTTCTGTCCATTCAACACTATAAAAACTAGATAATTGAAAACGGTGGATTACTTCGTTGCTCGAAATATCATAGTTCGTTCCATTGCGTATTAAGTTTAAATCAAACTGAAAGACACGTCGTTTACTGTTTGGAGAAGCTAAAAAATAATGAGTTTCTCCGCTAGAAAATATGAATATCTCTCCTTGGTGCACTTGAAATAATCGATTTCGATAACCGATCGTAACGCTTCCTTCTACCACATGAATAATTTCGATTTCTTTATGCCAATGTGGAGGGACAACGACTTCACCTTCATTTTCAAACGCACGAAAGGGTAATGACAAAGGCCAAGTCGGAATCTCTAAAAATTCGCTCATAGATCTGCTCCTTTTCATTAAATTCTTTGCTTATTATACCATTTTTGAAGAAAACGGTTTCTATTTTTTCATTTTGAAGCATCTAGTCATATGATTCACAGCACATCAAGTATACTAATATTATCTATTTCTTATAAAGGAGTTTTACGTATGAAAAAAATTTGTCGTAAATGTGTGCAGTGTTCATTTTCCGTCTATTTACTTCTTGCGATTTATTGCTTTTTAGCGGGTATACTATTAACTTTTTTAGATTCTAGTACTTGGTGTCGCACTGTGTTTTCACCACTATTTCCGATATTATTTGATACAAATTGGGTTTTTCCACTCGGTATGTTTCTTCGGTATATTTCACTACTTTTTTTATTCTTTTCATTGATTTTGCTAACCTTTACCAACAAAATAGAATAACAAATATTCTTTTATATAATTCTACTAGTTTTCCATACACCTAAAGTGACAAAGTGTCACTTTAGGTGTATACTAAGACCACGTTAGGTATTTAAAATTAAATTTGAGGTGAAGAAAATGGAAAATAAGACTAAACCATTTCCACATAAATGGTGGGCTCTAACTGTTTTAGCACTATCTGTTTCATTAGTAGTTATCGATGGAACAATCGTCAATGTCTCCTTACCTGTCATCATGCGTGATCTAAAATTAGATTTTACTGATGCAGAATGGATCATCACACTTTACTCTTTAATTTTTTCTGCATTATTGATTACAATGGGACGGATTGCCGATCACGTTGGTCGTAAGAAAGTCTTGATTACTGGAATTATCATTTTTATTGCAGGCTCTATTTTAGCTAGTTTTTCATCCAATATTACAACAATGCTGATTGCTCGTGCATTGCAAGGAATTGGTGGGGCAGTCGTTTTGCCTACTACTCTTTCTGCGGTAAATTCGTTGTTTTTTGGTAAAGATCGAATTTTAGCTTTTGCCGTTTGGGGTTCTGTGATTTCAGGTATGGCTGCTTTAGGACCATTACTTGGAGGTTATTTTACAACGTATCTAAACTGGCATTGGATTTTTTATATCAACTTACCAATTGGCATTTTTATTATCTTAGTAGCTTTGAAAGTCTTGCCTGAAACATATGGAGAAAAGATGACAAATGGCTTTGATATTTTAGGCTTTATCTTGTCTACAGCAAGTTTATTGCTCTTAGTATTTGGTATCATCGAAGGACGTAACTATGGCTGGTGGAATGTCAAAGAAAGTCATCCAACCTTTTTAGGATTATCGATTATTCCCTTCTTGTTGGCAGCAGGCTTGATTTTGATGGCAATTTTCTTATTTTGGGAAAGTCATCTGCGTAAACAACAAAAATCTGTATTATTAAACTTAAGTCTTTTCTCATTCAAAAGTTTTTCATTGGGGAATATCGTAGCCGGTGTTGTGGCAATCGGTGAATCTGGATTATTGTTCTTATTGCCTTTATTTTTACAAAATATTTTAAATCTTTCTCCGATGAAATCTGGTGGAATTTTAGCTGTGATGGGTGTGGGTGCCTTTTTTGCCGGAGGATCTGCTTCATTTATAGTTCAAAAAACGTCTGCTCGTTTTGTTGTTTCATTAGGGCTATTACTTGAAACGATTGGGTTTGTTGGCTTCTTTCTAACGGTCGATCCTGGCATTGCTTTATGGGTCATCACCTTATGGTTAGTAGTGTATGGTTTTGGATTAGGACTTGCTTCAGCACAGTTGACCTCGATCGTCTTACAAGATGTCCCTACGACTCAATCCGGACAAGCTTCTTCTGTTCAATCTACGATTCGTCAAATCGGATCTGCTTTAGGGATCGCTATTATCGGAACGATTTTTGTCAGCTATTTACAACACGATGTCCCTTCTTCATTAAACCAATTTGAATTAGCCCAACCAGTCCAAACGATGGTTGAAAAATCCGTTGTCGATAGTGCTGGTTCTTCGATTCCAAGTTTACGAGAAGTACCTGCTGAAAAATTAAATATCACACAAGATACGAAAACAAAAGTATTTGAAAAAATCGATGCTACATTTACAACCAGTGTAGGCAAAACGATTGGAATTTCATCTTTAGTAATGCTTTTGAGTTTCTTCTTAACATTTGGATTAAACAAAAAGAAACGTAAAGCTTAAAAAATGAGGCCGTGACAGGAATTTGTCACGGTCTCATTTTTATAGTGCGAACGAAAATCGCTATTAGTACTCATCTACTATTTTTGATTGAGATACTTCATCGTTCTAGGTACGAGATAACGTAAATGCCACCAAATCAGTAAAAAGAAACAGCTAGGAACAATCCAATTGATCCAAGGAATTTCATAGTGTGCAAAACGATTCACGATATACGTCGCATACCAACTACAATAAATGCTTAAAGAAAGATCGCGAAAATAGTAGATTTTTCGTTGTAGTTGTTTTTTTAATTGAATGTCATATTTTAGGGCAAAATTTTGTGGGTCGATCATTAAAGTAATCAACGTGCCAAAAATACCAAGCTTTCCAGTGTGATCAGCGGCTAAAATAAAGAAAGATATAATCATGACCAGTGGGATATATTTTAGTCCTTCTTTACAGACACGCATAAAAAACCTTCCTTTCTTTCAAGCTTCATGGTAAACGTACTAAAATGAAGAGAAACGAGCCATTGATTGTTCTTTTTTTTAGCTATCAATTTTGTTACGCCGTATTCATGCTATACTACACTAAAAAAGGAGCAATTAACATGAAACTGATTCCTATGACACAAGCAATTTATCCAGATTATCTAGAACAGGCTATTAAAGATTTCGCAGAAGATAAAGTCAAAGCAAACACTTGGAGTAAAATAGAAGCACTTGCACGTTCAAAAGAAAGTTTCGCAACATTATTACCCGATGGCTTAGCAACTACAGGCCATTATTTATTGATGATTGAGCGAGCTCAAGAAGTTATTGGGTATACATGGATTTACTTTGACGGTTTAAAATCCGAAGAAGCCTTTGTGTATGACTTTTTACTATTCGAACAGCATCGTGGAAAAGGCTATGGTCAAGAAGCGATGCACGCTATCAAAACGTTTTGTCATGACCTAGGCGCAACCAAATTATCCTTGCATGTTTTTGGTCACAACCAACGTGCCTTACATGTTTATGAAAAAGTGGGCTTTGTCGTTACTGATTATTCATTATCGGTTGATCTAGTTTAGGTAAAGTTAAGGTTGGGCTTTTATACTCTGTGTATACCAACTAAAGGAGTGTTGTTTATGATTATAACTCAATTTACTATACCTGCTGCTCAATTAGAAAGCTATGCACCCAAAATCGTCACTTTAGATTATCAAATCGTTCCTTTACCAAAAAAAGAAGAAGAATGTTTAGAAACCTATACAGTGGAAACTAGTTATTAGTGGTTGAACTTTTAAAAAAAGCGTATACTAAAGAAAAGGCTTTTAAGGAGTGATCATCATGTGGGAAATACTTGGAATCGGTATATTAGCTATCGTGTTTATCGTGATTTTTAAAATGAATCGATCACCGGTTTACTAAACAACACCAAACGATGCTTTGATAACCTTTAAAACAGAAGCGGATAGTCTAGCGTTTTTAGCGAATCAAAAAGTTCAAAACTTAACCGAATGAACACCTTACGATCAATCAACCTATAAGGGAACTGTAGCTCTATCGACATCGCAATTGCAAGAACTGATCTGTAAAGAATGCCATCTCGAAAAAGACCATATCAACGTGACACGTCCTTATGATACCAATATGAGTACGCGTTGGATACGATTTTAACAAAAAAACCTGACAGCAAATGCTGTCAGGTCTTTTTTATCTATTTTATCACACGCATCAAATCAGATTTCGCTGTGATTTCACCCGTTTGGATCGGCATAATTTCTGTCATATCGACCGAGTTTGTGATCACAACTGGGGTTACTGGATTGTATCCAGCTTTAGTTATGATATCTAGATCAAATGTCAATAAAGCCTCTCCTTGGGTAACGGTTTGTCCTTTTGTTACTAGATACTGATACCCGGCACCATCAAGTTGAACAGTATCGATACCTACGTGGATCAACAATTCAACACTCGTTTCACTCGTCAATCCAATCGCATGTCCACTATCAAAAATCGCACTTACAGTTCCACTAAATGGTGCATAAACCGTATCTTCAGTTGGAATGATCGCCATCCCTTTTCCTAAAATCTCTTCTGAAAACATCCCGTCCTGGATTTCAGCAAGTGGGATAACATTTCCGGTCATTGGTGACGTGATCAACGTCGTCGTTTTAGCTAAACTATTTGGATTTTCATTTGCTTTAGGTTCTTTCATCGCTGCTTCTAGTTGGGCATCGGCTGTTTGAATTTCGGTGACTTTATCGCGATATAAGATCAACGTTAAAATAAATGTTACTACAATACTTACTGCAGCACCGATACATGCGTAGTAGAAATAGCTTAAGGTATTATCACCAATATAACTAGGTAATGTCAATAAACCTGGTGAACCACCAGAAAAATTACGTACGCGTAAAATCCCCATGAGTAAGCCACCAACACCTCCACCGATCATTGAAGCATATAGTGGAGTTTTAAAGCGTAAGTTGACCCCATATAATGCTGGTTCAGTGATCCCAAAAATCCCGGTCACCCCTGCTGAAAAGGCCAATTGTTTGATGGCTTTGTCTTTAGTTTTCACGCCCACTGCTAGTGATGCGGCCCCTTGGCTGACATTAGAGGCTAACATTCCCGGATAAATGACTGTATCATACCCTGTTGTGACACGGTTATTGATACCAATTGGTACTAAGCCATAATGTGTTCCAGTGGCAATAAATAACGGCGTAAAGGTTCCAATGATCAATGGCACGATCCAAGGACTTACCGTTTCAAGAGATTTAATTCCTGAAGATAATAATTCACTTAAATAATATCCTAAAGGACCTAAAACAACTAAACTGACTGTTCCCACAATGGCAATCGAGATCAAGGGTTTACTAAAGAATTTGATGACATTTGGTGAGATACGATCCGCAAATGGCTCCACGTAAGACAATAACCAAACAGTCAAAATGATCGGGATTACCGATGAAGAATAGGACACTGCGGCGATGGGAAGACCAAATAATGCAATCGATCCGCCCCCTTCTTTGACCGCATTGACCATCATAATAAATGTTGGATGGAGTAAGATTCCACCTAACATCATCGCGAGATACATATTCGTTTTAAATTTTTGTGCAGAAGAAGCTGCCAGTAAGATCGGCAAGAAATAAAAAGCAGCATCGGCCATGAAATTTAAAATTTGATAACTTTGGGCATCGACCGTTAACACTTTAAAGACAACTAAAATCGATAGGACCGCTTTTAACATCCCAGCTGCCGTAATTGCCGGTAAGATCGGTGTAAAAATCCCTGTGATCGTATCGATCACTTTTGAGAAAACCGATTTCTTGGTTGTATCTTCTGGCACTTCATTGTCTTGGATGTTGATTTGATTCATGATCGCTTTGTAGACATTCGCCACATCACTTCCGATAATGACTTGGTACTGGTCACCGGCAATCGTAACTCCCATCACACCTGCTGTATTTTTTAACGTTTCATCATTGGCTTTTTGATCATCGTGCAAATTAAAGCGTAATCTCGTCGCACAATGCGTCAACCCTTTGATATTTTTTTCGCCGCCAACTTGTTCGATGATTGTCATCGCTAATTTGTTATAATCCATTTGAGTTCCTCCTTAATTAAATAACTTAAAGTATAAAAAAAGACCCAACTATGGTTTTCCATAGTTAGGTCTAGCCTGCCGAACAGTAACAATCCTATTTTGTCGTAATTCGTTTAATGTGAATCGTCAGATAGATCAACTCATCTTGATCTAATTTACGATTAAAGTGTTTTAGAATATAATCTCCTATTTTACATGCACAAGCATATTCTTTAGGATATTGTTCTTTTAACCCGTACATAAATTGTGCTGTTTCATCGCCGTCTAAATGAATGCCACTAAAAACACGTTGCACGAAAAATTTTAAATGCGTCACAAAGCGTTCATAATTTAATGAATATTCATCAAGATCCATTGAAAAATGATATTTGACGATCGTTAAAATCGCTTGGATCGTTTGCGTCATTTCAGAAACTTGCGTCATATCTGAATTCGTTAGTTCAGCATTCACAATATGTAATGCAATAAAGCCTGCTTCATCTTCTGGAAGCTTCACGCCTAGGCGTTCATGAATCAAATGCAACGCTTCTTTTCCAATCAAAAATTCATGATTATAAAAACGTTTGATTTCCCATAAAAGAGCATTTTTGATTTCCATCCCTTTTTCAAAACGCTCTAATGCAAAATGAATATGATCAGATAACGTTAAAAAAAGATTTTCGCTCAACGCTTTTCCTAAAGAGACTTTGGCAAAACTTACGATCTCATTGGCGACTTGAATTTGTTCAAGTGGGATCGCTGTCAGCAATTCTGCTAACTTTGATTCATTCCATTCAGTCGTAATCGCATAGACTTTCTCGATTTTATCATCGGAAATCGGATCCCCAATTTTCTTTTGAAATCCAAGACCTTTTCCCATGACGATCAACTCTTGATTGGAGGTGTTTTCTGAGACGACTATGTTATTGTTGATCACTTTCTTGATCTGCATCGCACCCACCCTCTCCAAGTTAGAGTATAGCCCGCAATAAAGCGGTAACAATCTCTCGCAAATAGTACCATACCCTTTCTCACTCGTCAACGTCTGTAAATAAGGTCACAATATTTTTTGCATTGAGTTCTGAAACATGACTTGTTACAATGAGCACAGACTATAAAAAAGGAAGTGACACAATGCCTTTAGGAATCATAATCAATTCAGCGGCGATTTTTTTAGGTGGCATTTTAGGTGCTTTATTTGGCCAACACGTTTCTGAAAAATTTAAATTAGAACTTACGATGATTTTTGGTGCCTGTTCCATGGCGATGGGCGTGTATGCGATTGCCCCAATGGTCTACATGCCCGCTGTGATCTTTGCCGTCGTATTAGGTACTGCTTTTGGTCTTTTGATCCATTTAGGTGAGAAGATCGACAAAGGTGCAGTCTTAATGCAAAAACCGATCAGTAAATTTATGAACAATGATAAGCTTGCTTTAGATCAAGAAGATTTTATCCAAAGCTTAGTGACCATCATTGTGTTATTTTGTGCAAGTGGTACAGGTATTTATGGTAGCTTAGATTCTGGGATGTCTGGTGATCATTCTGTCTTGATCGCTAAATCGATTTTAGATTTTTTTACAGCGGCGATTTTTGCTAGTCAACTTGGATTTGTGGTGTCATTGATCGTAGTTCCTCAATTCATCATTTTCTTTGCGCTATTTTCACTAGCTAAATTTATTTTTCCCCTTACTACACCCGAAATGATCTTAGACTTTAAAGCATGCGGTGGCATTTTAATGATTGCAACCGGTTTTCGAATCATTAAAGTCAAAATGTTTCCCACTGCCGATATGATTCCAGCAATGATCCTCATTTTACCGTTTAGTTGGATGTGGGCCAATTGGATCTTGCCGTTACTGTAACTCATTCAAAATCATAGACAAATAAAAAAGCCGCTAAACTAGCGACTTTTTTACTGTGGATAATTGATATAAATGATTACTAGACCGATCACAAAAATAATCAAGCCAATGATCGTAAACGGAACGGCGATTCCATTCCATGCTTTTTTATTGGTAAAGGCACGCCAGCGATAATTGATCCCTGCTGCGGCTAAAAAGAACAACCCAATAAAAAAGATAATCACTCCTGTTGTTAGCATGTTTCTCACCCCTTACTTGTTAGTATAAAAAAATTTCAGCTATTTGACCAATTTAAACTAGCCTAATAAAACGGATTCTTCTGGATACTTGATTTTTACTTCTTGTTGATAGGTTTTTCTAGAGAGTGAATACAAAATCGTTAAAATTCCAACTCGACCAATAAACATCAAACTGATAATGATCAATTTACCCACTACACTCAAATCAGCCGTGATCCCCATAGTCAAGCCCACTGTTCCAAAGGCAGAGATCGCTTCAAAGGCTAGAGCTACGATCGTTTCTTGAGAAGCTGTTTCAGTAAACGTCAACAAAAAGATACTAAAGGTACAGATTGCAAGTCCTAAAAAGAAAAGCGTCATCGCTTTAGCAACTGCTAATTCTCTAATCGTACGTCCTGAAATCTCCGTGCGCGTACGTCCGCGAAACAGCGAACGCACTTTAGCAAATAACACAGCTAAGGTCGTGGTTTTCAATCCACCTGCAGTTGAACCCGATGTTCCACCAATGAACATCAGCATCATCGTCAACATCAAACCTGATTGCGCCATCGTTGCATAATCCAACGTGAAAAACCCTGCTGTACGTGGTGTCACACTTAAGAAGAACGCATCTAATGCTCTGATCCAACCATTTTTTTCAGGTTGGATCACGTAAAACAATCCCCATCCTAAAACGAGTAAAAAGCCAGTCATTCTCAGTGCTAACTGACTGTGTAAACTTAGTTTTTTACGTGGCCACTGTAAGATATCTAGCCAAACTAAAAAGCCCAAGCCTCCTGCAATGATCAAAAAGCTGATGGTCAATAACACTATTGGATCTGCTTTAAAGCCGATCAAACTCGTCCCAAACAAATCAAATCCCGCATTACAAAAACTTGAAATTGCATGAAATAAACTATACCACAACCCGGTCTTGATTCCATATTTTGGAACGAAACGGGTAGCCAATAATACAATTCCTAAAAACTGGATACTTCCGGCGATTTTTAAAATGGCTAGAGCTAATTTCACTTCTCCCGAACGACTCTCCATATTCATGGACTCACGTAAAATAAGACGCGTACTTAAATGGATCCGTTTTTTACCAACAAAATAAATAAAAATCGGAATCGACATAAATCCTAAGCCACCGATTTCGATCAATATCAGTAAGATACTTTGCCCAAATAGTGTAAATTGTTGGTCGATCAATAATGGCGATAATCCTGTAACACAAATGGCTGAGGTTGCAATAAATAATGCATCGATCGGTGCTAAGATTTCTTGTTGATTACTTATAGGTAAAGACAATAGAATCGCTCCTAATACGATCAATCCTAAAAAGGTTCCGGTAATAATTTCTGCTGGTGAAAAGTGGAATGCTTTTCTTTTTTTACGACGAACGTTTTTCACATTCTTACTCCTTTTTTTATAATGTCTATACTATAACAAAAATCAAAATCGAAAAAAAGAAGAAACAAGTTTCCTTGTCTCTTCTTAAACTCTTTACCAAATTTTGATGCCAAACATTTCTTTGATTCCAGATAAGATAAAGGTTGGTAAGGCTGGAATAAAAATAACCATAAGATAAATTGGGAAAGTTAATGGCGCTGTTCCCATCACCGTATTAAAGAATGGAATAATCGTTACCAAGAATGAAGAAATCGCAGCAAAAGCAACGGCAGCAATCAAACGAGGATTCCCAAATGGATTTCGTCTAAATAGCGTTTTTGAACTTCGAGCATCAAAAACATGCCATAATTGACCATAAACTAGAGTCAAGAATGCGACTGTTTGTGCTTCATTTGCTGACATTCCAGCTTTTGCGGCTAGATAAAAGGCTGCAAATACCACAAGTCCCATGACTGTCCCACGAATCAATACCCGAGACCATGTATAATTGGCCAATACTGATTCTTTTGGATCACGTGGTTGCTCTTTCATGATATCCGATTCCGCTACATCATATCCTAACGAAAATGATGGAACGGCATCACTAACCATATTGACCCACAAGACCATCAAAGCTGTCAGTACAGGCGTCGTTCCAGGAACGTTTCCAATCGTATGCGTAAAGAAGAACAGACCAATCAATAATGATAAAACTTCAGCGACATTTGTCGTTAATTCGTGACGCATAAAGTTTTTGATATTTCCATAAATCGTTCGACCACTTTGGACGGATTTTTCGATCGTCGTAAATTTATCATCTAACAAAATTAAATCTGCCGAATCTTTTGTTACTTCGGTTCCGGCAATCCCCATTGCGATCCCGATATCTGCTACACGTAATGCTGGAGCATCATTGACCCCATCACCTGTCATCGCAACGACTTGACCATGCGCTTGTAATTGTTTGACGATTCGTTGTTTATGTTCAGGTGACACACGCGCATAAACATTCGTTGATTTGACTTTTTCAAACAATTCTTCATCTGTCATCTCTTCTAATTCGACACCTTTAATAACTGGTGCTTCTTTATCCTTTACGATGCCTAATTCGTAAGCAATTGCTCGTGCTGTTTTCTCATGATCACCTGTGATCATCACGACTTCTACATTGGCTTCGTGTAAGGTCTTGATTGATTCTTTGACTTCTTCACGGGCAGGATCGATAATCCCTGCTACTCCAGTTAAAATCAACTCTTGCTCTAATTCTGCTACGCTCGCATCCATTGCTTGTGCTTTTGTTAATGGACGATACGCTACAGCTAACGTACGTAGCGCTTGCTCTGCATAGTCTTCTACGATGGTATTAAAATCTGTTTTTGCTTGTGTTGATGTATCGATTTCATCTTCGATCAGCACACCTTGGCTTTTATTTAAGACAACATCAGGCGCACCTTTCGTATACAACATGTAGCCATCTTGGTTTTCGATCACGACACTCATCATCTTACGATCACTTGTAAAAGGTAACGTACGCACGATTGTTTGATCGCGCAATAATGCATCTTTTTGTACATCAGCTTTTTGTCCCAAAACAGTCAACGCAACTTCAGTAGGATTTCCAAAAGGTTTGTACTCACCATCGACGTTTTTCACTGTTGCTTCATTACATAAAACAGCTCCATATAAGAATGATTGTGCATTTGTCGGTTGTGCTGCTAAAGTTTCGATTGCCCCTTTTGGCGCATAGCCTAGACCCGTTACATCATAAGAAGTTCCGTTCGCTGTAAATTTAACGACCGTCATTTCATTTTTCGTTAATGTTCCAGTTTTATCTGAACAAATATAAGAAGTACCACCTAACGTTTCCACGCTCGTTAGTGATTTGATCAGCCCTTTGTTTTTCGCCATTTTCGCAGCACCGATCGTCAAGACGATCGACAAAACAGCCGGCAATGCATCAGGAATCGATGCGACTGCTAAAGCAATAGAAGTCGACAAAACAGAAGTAATCGAATCGATACTAAATTCACCAGCACGAATAATGCCTACGATAAACGTTAATACCACGATCCCACCTGAAATCAGCATCAACGTTTTCGTCAATTGGCTGACTGTATTTTGTAGTGGAGATTTTTTTGATCCAACTGATTGGATCAATTGGGCAATATTTCCTAGTTCAGTATCTTTTCCGACTCCCACAACGACTCCGACCCCTTGACCGTTAGATACAGTCGACCCTGAAAATCCCATATTGATACGATCGCCGACTTCAACCGTTTCACTAATAACCTCAGTCGTCTTTTGAATCGCATCTGCTTCACCAGTTAGGTGTGATTCGATGACTTGTAACTCATTCGCCTCGATCCATCGAACATCGGCCTCTACAAAATCCCCGACTTGTGCACGTACAATGTCTCCTACTACTAATTCATTTGCTAAGATTTTCTCCCAGTTTCCATCGCGCAATACGGTTGTTTGTCGATTGTTCATCTCCTTTAACGCATTTAAGCTTTTTCGAGCACTAATTTCTTGCCAAAAACCTAAACAAGCATTGATCAAAATCAAAATCAAGATCGCGATGGCTTCATAGAGAGCTTCCACACCATGTTTTGGATCATTTTGGATATTAAATGCATAATAAGAGCTTAAAAACGACAATACAACCGCACCAAGTAAGACGATCACGATCGGTTCTTTAAAATTTTTCAAAAAGACTTTCCAATATGGATCTTCTGCCTCTTCTGGTAATTTATTTTCCCCATAAAGTTCACGTTGATTAAGTACCTGTTTTTGCGATAATCCAGTAGTTGGATCTACTGAAAATTCCTCTAGAATCATTTCTTTTTCTTTTTTATAATGCAGCATATATGTCCTCATCCTTTCATCTTTGAACACAAAAAAAGAGCGCACGACAAGACCGTCCCCTCACCCTTGGGGACTCCGTCTTGAAGCTTGCGCTCAACCTTTTGTTTTATTAAGTTAAGTTTATCTTATCATAAAAAATAACTGTTTTCAAGGTAGATGCTTACTCCTTTTTTTATACCTTCACAAAAGAATCAATTTTAAAACAAGCGTCCTTCGTTATAAAATTAGTCTCTCAAGAAAAAATACGAACAGAAAGAGGTTTTCTTCCTATATACTATCTCTGAAATTAAATAACATTTATTTTAATTCTTGAACCGCTAATGTACTCTGACCATTGCCAAGTTTTTTGATCCAGATTTGTTGACCGATCCGTTCTTTCATTTCATCCACATGACTGATCACACCTACCATACGATTTTCACCAATTTGTTCTAGAGCTTCCATCGCTTGCTCAAGAGTATCTCTATCAAGAGAACCAAATCCTTCATCAATAAACAAAGCATCGATCAACGCTCCATTTGTCGTTGTTTGTACGACTTCAGATAGAGATAAAGCGATCGATAAGGCTGCAATAAAGGTCTCTCCACCAGATAGGGTTTTGGTTGAACGAATCGTTCCAGTTGAAAAGTCAAAGATATCGATATCTAGCCCAGTATCTCGCTGGCCACTCACTTGAGTTGTGTTTAGTAAAAACTCATATCTGCCTTTAGTCAATTGTTTGATGTAATGACGATTGGCATGGGTCAAGACTTGTTCTAGATATTCTTGGGCGACATAGGTTTCCAATTTCAACTTGGATCCCTTCACCCCTTTGATGATTTGATACAACTCGCTCAGTTCATTAAATCGTTGCCCTTTGATCCCTTGTGTCTCTAAAATAGCGATAATCGAATGTGCAACTTGTCGCATTTGATCTAAAATCGTCTCCAGACGAGTTAAGTACGCCATACTCGTTTGATAAACTTGTTCAGCCTGTTCTTTTGCAACTTTTAGCTGAGCCAAATCTACTGGTTCTTGCAATTCGACCGTCTGTTTTAAAGTAGCGATCTCCTCAGCTAAATAACTTTGTTTTTCTTCATACCGACGAATAAATGCATCCCATTCTTTTGCAATCTCTACTTGTGTTAATTGCTCTATCGCCGTTTGTTTCGTCATGCCCTCTGGTAACAACGTGTCGATTTTTTTCTCTGTTTCGCTCAATGCTTGTTGATACGCAAGTTGTTGTTCTTTTAAATGATCGAGTGTGACTTGAAGTGTCAAAACTTGCTGTGCTACTTGGCGCTCTTCATTTTTCAATGCAGTGCATGCTTCATCATATGTCGAAAGCTCCGTTTGTAAATTTTCCTTTTGTTTTAGATAGTCACCATCAGAATCAAGATCCGGATAGCCATGATGCAGTTGTTCGATTTCGGCTTTGGCCGCATCAAAAATGAGTTGTTGCTGTGTTTCTTCACGTTTGCTTTCAGTGATTGCTTGTTCACATTCCACACGTTGTTGTTCAAATGACTCGATCTGTACAAGTTGCGTTTCGTACTGTTCTTTTTGTTGATTTAATACCTCTTCTTGTTCGTTTAGATAGGTTTTGATGACTTGTATGGAGGCATCTGCAGATAATGAAAATTCACTAGACGTCGTAAGCGTTCCATAAAGCGTTTCACATTCCACTTTTAATTGCGCGATCGTCTGTTGATATTCTTCCTGTTGTGTTTTTAAGGTGAGAAGTGTTTGCTCGAGCTGCGCACAAGCCACTTGGCAATCTTGATGCTCTTTACGTACAAGTTCAAGTTCTTGCAACTGTTTCAGCAGTTGACTTTCATCTGCAAGACTATCTGTTTTGAGTTGATGCGT
Source organism: Enterococcus bulliens (assembly GCF_053761865.1). Classification (NCBI taxonomy): domain Bacteria; kingdom Bacillati; phylum Bacillota; class Bacilli; order Lactobacillales; family Enterococcaceae; genus Enterococcus; species Enterococcus bulliens. The sequence goes on along the minus strand of NZ_JBSMXK010000011.1, from coordinate 5,683 downwards.
AGTTGAACCACAAACGACACGAGGCTCATCTGGTCGCAGTTCTGCTTGTAATTGTGCAATCATCAAGTTGCGACGTTTGCTTTCTAAATGAACGACTTGCGCTTCTAACTTAACGCGTTGTTGCATTTTAGTTGCCAGTGACGCTTGATGCTGTGCGTATTGTTGCTCGCTTTGTTCAAGTTTGTCGTGGGTTGTCGCAAGCTTTAATAACTCGTCTTGCCACTTGGAACATTGTTCTTTTATTTGATAAAACTTATGAAATGCGGTTTCATATCCAACTTGTTGCTCTAGATTTTCTTTCAAGACTACTTGTTTAGCAATTACAAGCTGGAGTTGTTCTTCCAGAAGCTCTTTTTGTTTTTGCTGTTTTGTTAGTTGAATGAATGCTTGCTGTTTTCGGTTAGTTTCTACTGTCAATCGTTTAGCTGCTTGATCATATTCTTCCAATTGTAAGCTAAGTGTTCGTTTTGTAGCTATCTCTGCTTCTTTTGCTTGATAACAAGCATATTGTTCAGTTAATTGTTGCTGTGTTTCTTGTGTAATAGTGATTTGTTGTTTGACTGACTTGATTTCGTGATCAAGTTCGCTCAATTTTTTTTCATCACGCGTTTGATACTCCAACACGGCAAGCAATGGCTGAACTTGTTGAAATTGCGCGTAGGCGTTTTTTTGTTCGTGGTACTGAGAAGTGAGCTCTACGATTTCTTGTTGATAACGTGTCGTTAATTCGGCTAAACGATCGACTTTTGTTTGAAAGATGGCCGCGTGTTCATAACTTTTTTCATGCTGTTTATATCGCTCTAACTGGTTTAAAACAGTTTTCTGCTGTTTTTCTACAAGTGCTTCATGTTGGGCTAAAACTTCCATCATTACTGCTTTTTTCTCAGCTTCTGGTGTTTGTTGGAATCGCTCTTTGATCTCTTCTGGCCAGCTTGGACTAAGGTAAAGATCTGCTAGCGTTTGCTGTAAGCTTTCAGCATCTTTTTTAGCATCACGATAAGCATTCTCCAAAGATTTTGTAAATTTTGTAAAAATCTGTGTCCCAAAAATCGTTTTTAAGATCGGTAATTTTTCTTCGGTTTTTGAGTGTAAAAATTTTTGCACTTCATTTTGTGGAAGTAAGATGATTTGCTTAAATTGTTCTGCATTGATTTGCAGCAATTCTTGAATCATCTGTCCTACGTCACTAGGTTTACTCGCTAATACTTCTTGTTCTATACCATCGACGGCTGTGATACTGACCAACTTGGCGGTAGCCTTGTGTTCGATAATCTTCGAACCGCGAGCCGCTTTTTTTTCTTGTTTGATCTCGCGCTCGATTTTATATAGCGTTTCTTGTTGACGAAAATAAAAAATGATTTTTGTCAATGGATCTTCTGGCGTTGCAAACGTCGACCGCATTTCTTCTACTTTACGGGTACTTGTGGTTTGCGAAAACAATGCAACGGTCATTGCATCAAAAAGAGTACTCTTTCCAGCTCCGGTATCCCCACTGATCAAAAATAATGGTGCTTGCTCTAGATCCTCAAAATTCAATTTCAATTTACGATAAGGTCCAAAATTCGTCGCTTCTAGTTGCACAGGTTTCATATTAGTTCTCCTTTGCTGTGTTGATTAAAAGTGTTTCGATCAGCTGTTTTTGATAGTCAGACGGAGGACGTTTGGCAATGGTTTCGTAAAAGGTAGCGATCGTCTCTTCAGGAGCCATTTTTTCAACTGTGCTCACTGTTTTTTCTTGATTGTTTCGTTCAAGTTCTTCAAACGTCAAGTCCACGATCCCTTTACCATAGATTTCTTCTAAGCGTGCTCGAATATTGACACCTGCTAGAGCACGGCGATCATAGTCGACAAGATGGAGACTAAACCAAGCAGCTTGAACAGGTTGATTTTGATAAAAAAGTGGATCGCATAATGTTTCAAAAGAAGCCGCTAATGTCACGATCGGCTTTTTGACTGTTAAAGGATGAAAGGTTTTCGTGACACCTTGTTCATCGAGTGTGACTAGGTAAACACCTTTTTGCTTTTCTCGCTGCGCTTCTTGACTATGAAAATGGATCGGGCTTCCACTGTATACGATGTTCTCTTCTGGACTAGCTAAGTGCGTGTGAATATGGCCTAAAGCGACATAATCAAAATCAGCAAACAAATGACTAGGTAAAGTCGCTAATCCTCCAACAGTCGATGTCGTTTCTGAAATACGCAAATTTGTTAAGGTTTGATCCTCTACCGTTTTTGTAACTGCAAAGTGAGTGATCAAGATTTGTTTTTTAGATGGATCCATAGTTTTCTTCATTTCACTAATCAAACGTGTAACACCTTGAGTGATGGTTTTATACGTTTGCACGACGTCTGGTGTTTCAGCTAATTCTTGTTGACAAAAAATCCGAATCTCACTTGGATCGACAAAAGGCAATAGATAAACCTGCGCTTCTTGCGTTTCGATCGGTGAGATACTTTGTTTTAGTGACGTACCTAAATGAAAATCAGCCATCGAATAAAATGTCTGACCAAAACTAAGTCGTTTCGCACTGTCATGATTGCCGCTGATGGCATACACTGGGAACTGTTCTTCACAGACTAAACGTTCGATCATTTGATTTAATAACTCCACAGCTTCAAGTGGTGGAATCGAACGATCGTATAGATCTCCTGCGATCACGATACCATCGACTTGTTCTTTTTTAGCTAGTGCCACGATTTGTTCATAAGCATGCACTTGTTCTTCATAAAGACGAAAACCGTTTAACGTTCGTCCAATATGCCAATCGGCAGTATGTAATAATTTCATAAACTCTCCTCTGATTTCGTTTACCTTATTATAACGGAAATTTTGCAAAGAAAAAAAGAACCACTAACGATTAGTCGTTCTTTTTCCTATTCCCTAAATCTATTTTATTTTGTAAAGTCGATTCGTTTAGCGACCCAGTAAATGATCACACCACCGACTGCCATCGAAGCCAGTTCACCTAAACCAATAATCAACCAATTGATGAAAAACGGTAGCCCACTCACTAATGTCAACTGTCCCGCAATGGTGAACATCGAAAAAGCAAAAACGATTGCAGTAACGATCATTTGAATTTTTCTTGATCGAATTTTACGTGTGAGATAATAATTGATCCACAATACGATCAATGTACTCACACTCCCCACAACGACATCTAACATGCCAAGTGGTGACAATAGATTGGCGATCAGTACACCTAATGTGACTGCCCAAATATATTTTTTGTTGTATAACGATAGATAATTAAACATTTCAGATAAGCGAACTTGAATCGCTCCAAAACTGATTACTGCAAGCAAAAGGGTAATCGCAACATATAATCCTGTAACGATTGCTAATTTAGCCATTTCACTTGTCGTCAGCGTACGTGTTACTTCTTGATTCTTTTCCAAAATACTTCTCCTTTACAAGTCTATCCGACTTGCTTGATACCTACAACCAAAGGACGGGAATAAGTTCCAACTGAAGTGTTGCAGGGCGTTTACCGCTAGTTGTTATCTTACAGGAAAACAAGAACTATTTCAACGTCCAACCGCCATCGATCGGAACAACTGCCCCTTGTAAGTAACTGGCTTGCTCACTCGCTAAAAATAAAGTCAGCTCGGCAACTTCATCTGCACTCGCCCAACGTTTGACCGGTGTTTCTTTAGCGACCCATTTTGCGATCATACCATCACCTTGAAAATCCGCAGCATTCATCGGTGTTTTGATCGCACCAGGTGCAATCGCTTTGACCGAAATCCCTTGATCTGCATAATCTAAAGCAAGTTGCTTCGTAAATCCGACCACTGCATGCTTGAATGTCGTATACGCAATACCTCCCCCACCGGCTACTAACCCGGCTATCGAAGCCATATTGATGATCACACCAGATCCTTTTTCAAGCATTGTCGGTAATACTCGCTTGGTCAAACGAAAATAACTCAATAAATTGGTTTCATAGATTGTTTGAAAAAGTGTCTCTGTCGTTTCTAAAAGCGGACGATACTCATCCAAGATTCCTGCCGTATTCACCAAAATATCAACAGAACCAACGGCATGCTCACAAGTCATTACTGCCGCTTCAAGCTGGGTAGGGTCGGTCACATCGACTTGTTTAAAATGAAAATTTTCTCCCATCGTACGAGTCATCGGTTGTTTATCGATCCCATACACGTAAGCTCCTTGTGCCAAAAAAGCTGCTGCTTGCGCTTCACCGATCCCAGAAGCCACACCTGTGATCAATACTACTTTTTTTTCTAATGATTCATAGTGGTTCATTCCACTAGTACCCAATCATTGGCTAAAATATCGCAAACAGTCGGCGCAAAACTAGAAAATCCTTCATCACTTGTTTTGATCAAAAAGTAAGGCGTGACTGGACAGCCATCAAATACATCGTCTTGAACGAGCGTCACATATAATTCAAATCCGCTCCAACCTTGACGGATAATTTTTTTTCCTTGTTTTAATGCAGGTAAGATTTCTTCAAATGTCATATTTCTTTCTTCCTTTCTTGAACGGAACTAGTATACCATAGCGAGTTAGACAAAAAAATGGATGCAATATGATCTTAAATCCCAAATCGTTGGATTCTGGCATTCTAGATCACATCGCATCCATTTAAATCGTATGTTTAATGAAACCATTTGCTTCAATTAATTTTTTCTGTGCTTCGCTCTTTGAAGAGTTGGTTAAAATCATGACAATCGCAAGTTTTACTTCTTGATCAGCTTGTTCAAAGTAATCCGTTGCGACTTCGTAAGAAACATCAGCCGCTTGCATGATGATCCGTTTTGAGCGCTCCACTAGTTTGGCATTCGTCGGTTGAACATCGACCATTAAATTATGAAAGACTTTTCCAATCCCGATCATACTAATCGTAGAGATCATATTTAAGATCATTTTTTGCGCACTACCTGATTTTAATCGTGTTGAACCAGTCAAAAATTCTGGTCCAGCATCGACTTCGATCGCAAAATCTGCATGTCGACTAATTTCAGCATTTGTATTGCAAGCTAAACTCGCTGTTTTTGCGCCAATTTTTCTAGCATAATCCAAGCCACCGATAACATAAGGAGTACGTCCACTCGCTGCGATCCCGATTACGATATCTTGTTGTTTAAGATCCAATTCGATCAAATCTTTTTCGCCTAATGCTGTCGAATCTTCTGCACCCTCTACAGCTTTCGTCATTGCCTGTTGACCACCTGCGATAAGACCTACGACCATTTCACTAGAAACACCAAAAGTTGGTACACACTCTGCCGCATCCAAAACACCTAAACGACCACTCGTTCCCGCTCCCATATAAATCAAACGTCCACCTTCTTTGAAAGCTGTAATGACTGCTATAATCACTTGTTCGATTTCAGGTAGAACAAACAAGATCGCTTCAGGCACTTTCAAATCTTCTTGATTCATGACAACCAAAGCTTCTTGAATACTCATTTCATCTAAATTAGACGTTTGTTCATTGCGTCTTTCGGTAACCAACTGATCTAAATCGATTTTTGTCATATTATTCTTCCTCTCTATTATAATCATCTGTACGTTATGTATGTATTTTGAAGATTACGTCCATATAATTGTGTAAAAGATAAAAGGCCATGTAACAGCCCTTTTACGGTACAATGTTTTTAACCACAAAAACATACCCAGGAGGACGTTACATGACCCAAGTACATTTTACACTGA
>NZ_JBSMXK010000010.1:0-85344 GCF_053761865.1 Enterococcus bulliens | reverse complement strand
AGACTTAGGAAAACAAAAAAAGGTTTAATTTGTTGATAGAACGCCGTGTGCGGTGAAAATCGCATGCACGGTGTGGATCGGGGGAAAAACTGGAGATTATTTCAAAAGTTTACCTATCGATATTCGCGTGGTCGATCATCCATCAAGCCCAAGCTTTTTCAGAAGAAAAAACGTACCAACGCTTGTGGATCAACTCGATGGAAAAAGATGTCATCTATAAAGGATTTCAAGAATTAAGATCTGGTATGGATTATTATCCGTTTTACAAGGAAGCTCAAACCAGACAGATCGCGGATTGGTTGATTGGGATGAATGGCAGTCAGTTATATACGTTATCGTTACAAAAACGAGGGATTTCAGGTGTCTTTTCGATTGGTCGGGTGCAAACACCGACACTTGCGATCGTGCATAAGCGCCAAAAGGAAATCGAAAACTTTAAACCAGAACCTTTTTTTGAATTAGATGCCAAGGTCCAAGCAGAAAATGGTGAATTCATCGCCCATTTAGATCCGCACCAACGATTTAAAACGAAAGAAGAAGCGCAAGACTATTTGCGAAAAGTTGCGATCGATCCACCTCACACTACAGGTAAGATTACCAAAGTGGAAAAAAAGAAAAAGAAAACACCAAGTCCGTTATTGTTTTCACTTAGTAGTCTACAATCAAAAATCAACCAGATCTACAAAGCAAGTGCAAGCCAAACGCTAGAAGCTGTTCAAAAATTATACGAAGCGAAACTTTTAACGTATCCCAGAACAGATACACCGTTTATTACTAATAATGAATTTTCGTATCTTGTAGCACAACTCGAAAAATATACTCGCTTTCTAGGGTATCAAGGAGAACTGCCACAGCAAAAGACACGTAAACGCTACGTAGATGATAAAAAAGTCCAAGAGCATCACGCGATCATTCCGACTAAACAAGTTCCTACAGCAGAACGTTTTGCACGTTTACCTCAATTGCAACAACAGATCTATCAGTTGGTGATGCAAACAACGATCGCGATGTTTGCTCCAGATTATACCTATGAAGAAACGGTGATCCATGTAGCATTTGAACAAGCGAATTTCAAAGCGATCGGTAAAGTGCCTTTAGAAGAAGGTTGGAAAGTGTTGTTTCCTAAAAGTAAAAAACAACAGACAAAAGAAGAAGATTTATTGCCTAAAGTTAAAGTCGATGAAGCTGTTTCTGGAGAGATTTTATTTGTTGAAAAGAAAACGCAAGCGCCCAAACCATTTACAGAAGGTACGCTTTTGACCGCGATGAAAACAGCGAATAAACAAGTTGAAGACGAAGAGGCTAGCCAGATCTTAAAAGAGATCGAAGGGATCGGGACAGAAGCGACTAGAGCAAGTATCATTGAAACCTTAAAGCATAAGGAATACATTCGTCTAGAAAAAAATCAATTGTTCGTCACCAAAAAAGGTGCGCTTTTAAGTGAAGCTCTCGGAAACGATTCTTTACTTGCAAGTGCTGAAATGACGGCCAAGTGGGAGCGTTACTTAAAAAAAATCGGTCAACAAACAGGATCACAAGAAAATTTTTTAGCGAATATCCAAAAGTTTATTTTGCATCTATTGCAAACTGTCCCTAATGAGATCGCGCAATTACAGGTGAATACAGCTGATTTTATCCCTAAACCAACGGGTAAAGTCATTGGAAAATGTCCACGCTGTCAACACGAACTCATCGAAAAAAAAGGCTTCTATGGCTGTATCGCGTATCCGAATTGTCGCTTTACGCTCTCGACACATTTTCGACGAAAAAAATTGACTAAGAAAAATATCGAAGAGCTACTAGTTGGAAAAGAAACACTCATCACTGGAATTAAGACAGAGGAAAAAGCAACGTATCAAATCAAGATACATTGTAATGAAAAAGGCTATCTAAATCCCGTTAGTCAAGCTGAGACGACCTAGATCATCTAGGTCGTTTTTTTTATTCTGTAAATTCAAATTCAAGTTGAATGTCAGGATCAAGGGGTTTTAAAAGTGTCTGATAGTAATTTTAGCAGATTCATTGAGTTGTTTGGTGTATTGCGAAAGATATTTTTCTTGAACACTATTTGATAGTGTTTTTGCAACAATCTCACCAATGTTGACATCTTTTGTCGAATAGCTTAACAGTTCGCCTTGTGAATCGTATAGTTCGTAAGGTTTATCCGGATCAAGCTCGATACCGATCACTTCGTATTTTGGCAAAGTGATTTTATATGCATGTTCAGAGATTTCTTCGATTTTAGCCGGAGCTTTGATTCCCAACTTTGCTTGATAGTTCAAGATGATCAACACTTTTTTCTCTGAAAATGGAATTCCGATTTTTGTCCAAGAGATCGTTGTATTATTGGTTTTGGTTTCGACGTGTTCGATTCCAACATTTAAGAAGACTTGTTCGTTCACCTCTTCAATATATTTTACGACGGATTGTGATGAAGAAATTGAAGTACCAGAAGAGCTGCGTAAAAAGAATGCCCCCACTAAGGCTATCAAAGCGAGGAGCAAGATGATCCATAAGTAAAGTTTAAAGCCTAAGATTTTTTTGAATACCTTCATTTTGTACCACCTTTTTTAAAGAAGAAAGCCGCTACTTTTTGTAAAGAAAAAGACTAGTGTAGCTAAAGATTTAAATCATAGATAAAACTATTCTCGGCATAATTCTGCTTATTTTTTAGAGCTATCTACTTTTGTTACAGCCTCTTTTTTAGTACCTTACAAGGTTGCATGATTATCGTACAAAACTGTTTGTTTAATCACACTCCAAGCATCATCTTCATGTGATAAAGTAAACAATGTAAAAAAACATTGATTATACAGGAGGAACAAAAAATGAGAAAACCAAGAATCGCGATTATAGCAGACGTCATTTTAAGAGATGCAAGCGCTTTAAGTCTGTTCCAATCTGATTACGCAACGAGTGCTGTTTGTGACTCAATTACAAAAGCCGGGGGACTGCCTGCGATTTTACCGATACCAGATAAAGATGTACGCGAAGAAAATATTCGTGAATATTTAACTTGTTTTGACGGGTTTTATTTTGTAGGTGGTGCAGATATCGATCCTCAATTTTACGGTGAAGATCCTGAATGGGGTTGTGGTAATTTCGATACTGAAAAAGATCGTTTTGAAATCGAACTTTGTCGGGTAGCATATCATAATGACAAAGCGATTCTAGGAAATTGTCGGGGATTTCAATTAATCAATGTAGCTTTAGGTGGTAGTTTATATCAAGATATCAAAACCAAACATCCAGAATTTTATATCAAGCACGAAAATTATAACGCGACGACTCCAGCTCATAAACCATCTCATTATGTTGAAGTTGAAGCGGATAGTCGTCTAGCCAATTTGATTGGAACGAAAGTATTTGTAAACTCACGTCATCATCAAGCGGTTCATGAAATTGCGCAAGGACTACGGGTTGTGGCGCAAAGCCCAGATGGATTAGTTGAAGCAGTTGAAAGTAAAGGGGACGATCAAATTTTAGCTGTACAATGGCACCCTGAAAATCTATGGCCAGAAAATCCGCAAATGTTAGATATCTATCGTGACTTTATCCAACGAGTTGCCGCTCGGATTCAATAAGAAAGGAGTTCTCTCATGGCACAAGCAAAACCTACTGCCAAACAGGCAGTCAGTTTAATGAAAAAATTATCGTTTTTCTCGATTTTTCTTTTAGGAATCAACGGAATCATTGGTTCGGGAACATTTTTACTCCCACAACAAATCTATCAAGATGCAGGTGTCATGTGGGGACTCGTTTGTATTATTGCCGCGGGAATCTCGACGTTGTTGATTGCGCTATGTTACGCTGATTTATCTGGTCGTTTCTCTGAGTCAGGGGGAGCATGGTTGTATTCCTATCATGCTTATGGAAAATTTGTCGGATTTGAAGTCGGCTTTTTTATGTGGTTTGCCGGAGTCGTTTCGATTTCCGCTGAGATTGCTGCTTTGATTCGTATTTTTAAAAATATGATTCCAAGTTTAGCCAATCAATGGATTTCGCTCGGATTTGGAATTGGTTTTATTGTCCTTTTAGGTATTATTAATTTATTTGGTGTCAATTCAGTGAAATTTGTTAGCAATCTTTCTTCTGGTTTGAAGTTACTTACAGTTGCATTATTTATTCTCGTGGGTGTCTTTTTCTTGAAATTCAGCAACTTTTCGCCATTAGTTCCAGAACGTATGGATTCTTCAAGTGGCTTATTTAAGAGTGTTAGTAATACGTATAGTGTTGTCTTTTACATGTTTACGGGATTCTCATTTTTACCGATCGCAGCGCGTAAAATGAATAATCCTCAGAAAAATCTGCCAAAAGCGTTGGTTACCATCATGTTATCTGTTATGACGATCTATGTAGTTGTTCAAGCTTTAGCTATTGGAGTATTGGGCTCAGGATTAGCGAAAACGACGATTCCCGTAGCTGAAGCCATGAGCCATATGTTAGGTAGTTGGGGTTATTATATCATCATTGCTGGTAGTACGATTTCAACATTTGGTGTAGCTTTTGCTTCTTCATTTGATGTTCCGATCATCGCGTCATCACTGTCTGATGAGCACCATTTATTGCCTAAATTCTTTGGAAAAACCAATCGTTACGATGCGCCGTATATTTCGATTTTATTGACGGTCGTGATCAGTTCACTCTTACTGTTGACTGGTAGCTATGTCTTCTTAGCAACGTGTATGGTATGTGCGAATTTTGTGCAATACATTCCAACGATTTTAGCAACAATGAAATTTCACAACAATAAGGAATTCCCAACACAAGGATTCCATTTGCCAGGAGGCTATACGATTCCGATTTTAGCGTTGATTGGTTCAATGTATTTATTAGTAGGATTTAACTTTAAAGTGATTTTAGTTGCAGTGAGTGTTTTTGTTGTCGGTGTGATCATTTACCTAGCAGAAGCTCGATTTGATCATAACGCAGTCAGTCCAGTTAGTACGAAAAAAGAATAGGAGGAATGCATCATGGCAGCTGGAGAAATCCAAACATCGCTTGTGTCGAAGAAACAGCCACAAAAAAAACTTAGCTTCTTCTCGATCTATTTTTTAGGGATCAATGCAATTGTCGGCTCTGGAGCATTTTTGCTTCCACAACAAATCTATAAAGATAGCGGCGTAATGAGTATCTTTGTCTTATTGATGGCAGCGATCACTGTGAGTATGGTTGCATTATGTTATGCTGATTTATCGAGTCGTTTTTCAGGATCAGGAGCAGCGTGGCTGTATTCGTACAATGCGTTTGGAAAATTTACAGGGTTTCAAATCGGATTGTTCTCTTGGTTTTTAGGTTGTCTGACGCTCTCAGCTGAAGTCGTAGCGTTATTGCGTACCTTAAAACCGATCGTACCCACGATGAAAAATAGTGTGATCGAAGTCGTATTTCCTATTGGCTTGATTATTATTTTGGCAATTATCAATTATTTTGGAACAGGTATGGTGAAGTGGGTCGATAATATCTCTTCAGCATTTAAAATCATTACATTAGTTTTCTTTTTAGTTATTGGTGTGTTCTTTGTGCATACATATTATTTTTCACCATTCATCCCCACAAGTGCAAAGAATGCAAGCGACGTAATGAAAGATTTTGGTGCAGGATTTAGTGTCGTCTTTTATATGTTTACAGGTTTTTCATTTATTCCAGTAGCAGCGGCACAAATGGATAATCCTGAAAAAAATATTCCGAAAGCCTTGATCTTAGTGATGTCTAGTGTGACGATCATCTATGTTTTAGTCCAAGCGATCGCTATTGGGATCTTGGGACCAAAAATCACTGAATACACATTGCCGATCGCTCAAGCGATGCAATCAACAGTCGGCTCATGGGCGTACTCGATCGTCATCGTTGGGATGATCGTATCGATTTTTGGTGTAGCCTTTGCAGTATCTTTTAGTACACCGACCCTTGCAGCTTCTTTAGCCGATGAACATCATTTATTGCCTAGCATTTTAGCAAAAACAAACAAATATGGTGCACCAATCGTAGCAGTGATCGTATCTTCATTGATCAGTATGGTGATGACTTCATTTAGCTATATCTTTTTAGTTGCTTGTATCGTCATCGTATCGTTTATTCAATACGTGCCTTCTATTTTAGCCGTTATGAAATTTAAACATACTAAACAATATCCAAATAATGGTTTTTCATTAAAAGGTGGCTATACGATTCCGATCATTGCCTTGATGATTTCATTGTATCTTCTTACAAATATCCAAATGATGGCATTAGTCATTATTGTTGCGGTGTTTGTAGTAGGAACGATCGTTTATATGACATCAATCAAAAATAAAGAAGAATCGACGAGTGTACACAAACAAAATCCAACTAAATAACAACTAAAAAAACAGAATGATTCAGGTAGGATCATTCTGTTTTTTTGTTGGGTTTTCAAGTACTTAGTCTTTACAAACAAGTGAAACTTTTTTATAATTTAGAGTGTAGTTTGCCAGCTTAGCTCAGTAGGTAGAGCAACGCACTCGTAACGCGTAGGTCACAGGTTCGATCCCTGCAGCTGGCATTAGAGAATGTTGATCATCTGATGATGGTCAACATTTTTATTTTTTACACAAGTAAAGGAGGAATTTTAGATGTGGTTTATTTTAGGCACACTACTTGTGTTTGTGATCAGTATTAAATTAGCAAGTGTTTTAGCTGTTGGTTTAATGATGCTTCATTTTCGAATCAAGCGTGATCTACAAAAGATGACTTTAGATAAATGGAATCGGTATTTTGCGAAAATTGGTCCTAAGGGGATCTTTAGACGAATTCTAGCCTATTACTGGTTAGTGCTGACGTTGATTGCATTGATCAATATGAATAGTTTCTGGCACGGTAATCTAGCTTATGCCATTACGCTCTTACTTGCTGGAGCGGTCTATTTGATGTTCAAATTTATCTCACGTAAAGACGATTTTCAGAAAATAATGAATAAACGATTTCATGATTAAGAAATGAAACTGTAAATTTTTATTCATCTTTTAAACTTCTCTTTTCAATCTAGAATTACTAGGTCTATAATGGAAAAGAGCATTTAGAAAAAAAGAGAAAGAGAGAATTCATGGAAAATAATCGCAGAACAACAAAAAGAATAGACAGCCGCATCGACTATGGCGTCATCTTACCAGTCTTTCTTCTTTATTTGATTGGTCTAGGTGCGCTATATGTCGCCTATGCACAAAATCCTTTGTATAAAGGAAGTTTATTTGCTGGTGTCGCAAAGCAAGCATTATGGTATGTTTTAGGCATTATTGCTGTTATTATTATTATGCAAATCAAATCAAAATGGTTGTGGAAGTTGACGCCTTATATCTACGGCGGAGGTCTGGTCATCATGTTAGCCTTGCTGGAATTTTATGACCGCTCTCTAGCAGAATCCACTGGATCACGAAACTGGTTTCACTTTGGTGGGTTTACCTTACAACCTGCTGAATTAATGAAGATTGCGTACATTTTGATGATGGCACGTATCGTAACGTCTCATAATTCAAAATATCGACAGCGTAATCTGGCATCAGATGCTACGTTGATCGGCAAAATGTTTGCAGTGACACTACCAGTTTTACTTTTAGTTTTACTACAAAAAGATTTCGGAACGATGCTCGTCTTCTTGGCGATTTTTGGTGGGATCTTTTTGATGTCTGGCATTACGTGGAAAATCGTTGTGCCACTGATTGCGACGTTCTTGATTTTGAGCGGAATCATCTTATTTTTAGTGGTGAGTGACAACGGCCGCGACTTTTTATATCATTTTGGGTTTAAAGCGTACCAATTTAAACGAATCGACTCATGGTTGGATCCTTTCCACGACATCCAGGGGAGCTCTAGACAGGTAGCCACTTCGATTATGGCGATTGGATCTGGAGGATTGTTAGGAAAAGGTTTCAATGTGAGTGATATCTATGTATCCGTTCGTGAATCTGATATGATTTTTTCTGTGATTGGGGAAAACTTCGGATTTATCGGCAGTGCGCTAGTTGTCTTTTTATATTTTGTATTGATCTATCGAATGATTCGAGTGTGTTATGATACGAATAATGAATTTTATGCGTATATCTCAGCTGGGATTATCATGATGATCTTGTTCCACGTATTTGAAAACATCGGGGCAAATATTGGGCTGTTACCATTAACAGGGATACCATTACCTTTTATTAGCCAAGGTGGATCAGCATTACTAAGTAATATGATTGGGATCGGATTGATTTTATCGATGCGTTTTCAAGCGAGTACGAAATAAAAACGAGCGTTTTAGGGGAAAGGGAGACAAAAGCATGGTTACCGTATATGGTTATCCAAAGTGTTCGACATGTAAAAAAGCAATGGTGTATTTAAGTGGTCGATTAGATAATGTAGAGTTGATCGATATCGTTACACAGACTCCATCTGCAACTGAAATCAAAAATTGGATGACGTCTAGTGAATTACCGTTACGTCGCTTTTTTAATACAAGCGGCAAACGTTACCGTGAATTAGGCTTAAAAGATCAACTTAATGATTTATCCTTAGAAGAAGCTAGTGAGATCTTAGCTTCAGATGGAATGTTATTGAAACGTCCGATTATTTTGAAAAATGATGAATTTGTATTAAATGGCTTTAAAGAAGAAGTCTATGAAGGGATCGTAGAAGAATGGAAAAAAAATGCTTAAAGAAAAAAGATAATGTTTGGATTTTGTTCAACGGAACAGAATATTGTCTTGGCTTAACAAATGAAGCACAAGAAGAATTAGGAGATGTAACGTTTGCGACTTTACCTAAAGCGGGTAAAGTAGTTGAAGTAGGCGATACGATCTTAGAAGTCGAAGCTGAAAAAGCGGTGAATGAATTTGTAAGTCCTTTAGCAGGTGTCGTATCTTCCATCAATGAGAAAATTGATGAAAATATCGATGTCTTAAACGATCAAGATGAACTAAATGCTTGGTTCATCAGTTTAAAAGATGTTGATCCGGCTGCTTTTGAAGCTTTATAAAAAACTTCAAGAAACATTTGACAGGTTCATGAGAGCTTGTTATAATCTGCTTAATATTAAAAAGCAATGAAAAGATAAGTATATTTCACTGAAAGTTTAGAGAGCTCCGGTTGCTGAAAAGGAGTCTGGAAGTGGTTTAGAAAATGGTCTTTAGAGCAGAGCTGGTGAGTTTTCGGACAAGCCACTACGGGATACGCCCGTTAACGCGTAACAGTATGCAGAGAGTTTCTCTAAGTACTTGTGAGGCTGGAAATCCAGCGAATAAAGGTGGTAACACGGAAATGATACTTTCGTCCTTTGTGCAATTTAGTTGTACGAAGGATGAAAGTTTTTTTTTTAGCTATTTTACAAAAAGAGTCGAAATTGAAAAGAACAGCAGTGGAGGAGAACGCATCATGGCATTTATTGAACTACAAAACGTAACAAAAGCATATCCTCGAAAAGACAACACGATCCATGCCTTAAATGGGGTCTCTTTAGAAGTCGATAAAGGAGATGTCTTTGGGATCGTCGGATATTCAGGAGCAGGAAAAAGTACGTTGGTTCGCTTGTTAAATGGTTTAGAACTACCAAGTACAGGTGAAGTGATCGTCAATGGACAAAGTGTGACTGCATTAAAAAATAAAGAATTAAGAACGTTTCGTAAAAAAATCGGAATGATCTTTCAACATTTTAATTTACTTTGGTCACGTACTTTACAAGAAAATGTGGAATTACCACTAGAATTAGCTGGTGTTTCTAAAGCGAAACGAACAGAAAAAGCTTTAGAATTATTGGCCCTAGTTGGATTAGAAGGACGCGAAAAAGCGTATCCTTCTGAACTTTCTGGCGGACAAAAACAACGAGTCGGAATCGCGCGTGCTTTAGCAAACGATCCAGAGATCTTACTTTGCGATGAAGCAACAAGTGCCTTAGATCCTCAAACGACAGAAGAAGTTTTGAATCTTTTACAAGAAATCAACGAAAAATTACACTTAACGATCGTCTTGATCACACACGAAATGGATGTGGTGCGTCAGATCTGTAATAAAGTCGCCGTGATGGAAAAAGGTCAGGTCGTTGAAGAAGGCACGGTCGTTGAGGTATTCCGTCATCCTAAAGAAGCAATCACGAAGCGTTTTGTTCGTCAAAATATCGAGATGCAAGCAGATGAAGAATTGCTTCAAACCTTTTTAACAGAAAATCCAACTGGACGTATCGTGACATTGACGTTTAAAGAAAACAATGCCAATGAACCTGTCATCTCACAAGCGATCCGCCAATTTCCAGTCGATATCAACGTCGTCTTCGGGAAAATCCAGCAAGCAAAAGAAGGTGCCTTTGGTTCCCTTACGATCTTGATTACAGGTGCAGAATCTGCGATCGAAGATACATTAGCATTTTTTGCAACAAAACAGGTAGAAACAGAGGTGGTTACACATGAATAAGGGATTTGTCGAAACGTATTTCAACTTTGAAAAAGTCGATTGGTCGACGATGAGTGTTTCTATATACAACACGCTTTATATGACAATCATTTCGACTATTCTAGTAGTTATCTTAGGTTTGCTTCTAGGGCTTGCCTTATACACATTAGGACGCAAATCATCTACGTCATCTAAACTTATTTATACGATCGTTTCGATCATTAGTAATATTTTTCGCTCAACGCCATTTATGATTTTGATCGTACTGTTGATTCCAGTGACCACGATTTTAGTCGGGACCTTTTTAGGTGCAACAGCGGCGATTCCAGCTTTGGTACTTTCAGCGACACCGTTTTATGCGCGTCTAGTCGAGATTTCATTTCGTGAAGTCGATGCAGGAGTATTAGAAGCAGCTGAGGCAATGGGGGCAAGCTATGGTGAGATTATCTATAAGATCTTGATTCCAGAAAGTTTACCTTCACTAATTTCTGGTGTGACAGTGACCACGATCACGATGATCGGCTACACGGCAATTGCCGGAGCAGTCGGTGCCGGTGGTTTAGGAGCGGTCGCTTGGCAAGAAGGGTATCAACGTAGTAATTATACAATTACTTTGGTCGCAACAGCTTTGATTTTAGTAATCGTATTTATTATCCAAGCAATTGGAGATTATTTAACAAAACGTACAGACAAACGATAATAGGGGGAATTACACATGAAGAAAAAATTATTAGGTTTCGTGACAATTGCAGCAGCAGTTGTAGGGTTAGCAGCTTGCGGGAATTCAAGCTCAGATGACACATCAAAAAGCAAAAGTGACGATAAAACATTGATCGTCGGAGCTTCAGCGACACCACATGCAGAGATTTTAGAACAAGCAAAACCGATCTTGAAAAAAGAAGGTATTGATCTACAAATCAAGATCTTTGATGATTATATTTTACCAAATAAGGCCTTGGCCGCAGGTGACATCGATGCCAACTACTTCCAACACATCCCATACCTAAATAAAGCCAATAAAGACAATGGATTTGACTTGGTTAATGCTGGTGCCGTTCATTTAGAACCAATGGGCTTGTATTCTCAACGTATAAAAGATATTAAAGACTTAAAAGATGGCGCAACGATCATTACGTCAAATTCAGAATCTGACTGGGGTCGTATTTTGACAATCTTAGAAGAAAATGAATTGATCAAATTAAAAGATGGCGTCGATAAAGAAACAGCAACATTTGATGATATCGCAGAAAACCCTAAAGATTTGAAATTCAAACATGATATCGATCCTTCACTACTTGCGGCAACGTATAAAAATGATGAAGCAGATCTAGTTGCTATCAATGCTAACTATGCATTAGGAATCGATTTAGTTCCTGCTAAAGATGCTGTATTATTAGAAAAAGACAACACACCATACGTAAATATCATCGCAGTTCGTAAAGGCGATGAAAACGAAGATAAAATCAAAAAATTGATCGAAGTCTTACACTCGGAAGACGTAGAAAAATACGTACAAGATAAATGGAATGGCTCAATCAAAATCGTCCCAGCTGACTCAAAATAAGGTAACACACTCCCACAACTCGTTTGGATAGGAAACGAGTTGTGGGAGTTTTTTTATGAACTGATTTTTCTGAATTCTTGTGGAGATTGATTTGTAATCCGTTTAAACGCCTTTGAAAAAGTAAAAGGATCTTTGTAGCCGACAAGCTGTCCGATAGTTTGAAGTGAATAATCCGTTTCTACCAATAGACTTTTCGCAGTATCGATTCGTAAATTCAACAAATATTCTTGTGGACTATACTCACTAAATTTTTTGAAGATAGTATAGATATAACTCCTTGATAGATGTAGTGCTGCTGCCATATCAGTAATATTGTAACTTTTTTCTAAATTATTTTTTAGTAAAGTAGTTGCACGTAAAAATTGGTCATAAGCAATATCTTTTTTTTGCAAATTTTTAGCTGGAAAGTCGGTTAACAAGAAGTGAAAAAGTGTCAATAGGTTTCCTTGTATAAGCAGTCTATTACTAAGATTAAGAGGCTCATGTAAATTTATAAGTAGTGTAGAAAAAGCAGTAGCAAACGAATGATTCATCGTCGAACGAAGATAGTATTTATCCATTAACTGGCTTTGCAGTAAGATTTCTTTTATCGTATTTCCCGATAGACCAATCCAACTATAGGTCCAAGGATCATCGCTGTCAGCCTGATAAAAACAAGGAACCGATTTTGGTAATATAAACACATCTCCAGCTTTTAATTGAACCATTGGATTACCAGCGCTAGCAAAAGTTCCTTTGCCAGATTCGATATAATGGAGCACATAACAATCGCGAGTATTTTTTCCAGAATAGGCGTAATTTGATGGTGTTAATTCTCTACCATAAAATAAAATCGAGAAGTCAAAATGTTCAATACTTATTTTCTTGTAATCATATAACATAATATTTTTTCCTTTCTACATGTCAAAAAGTCTTTAAATCATTATGACATATTTTTAAAACATCTAGCTATGTTTTCTTAAAAATAAACTTGATAAACTAGAACTATCAAAGAAAGCGGTAACAAAAAGGAGATCTTATGAAGAATTTAATTACGTATGACCAGACAAAAAAAGTCTTTCATTTACAAAATAATCAAGTTAGTTATGTATTCTCTATTGAAGAATATGATCAAATTAACCAATTGTATTTTGGTAAGGCCGTTAAAAGTTACCACGGACAACGTCAATACCCACGGATCGATCGTGGTTTTTCTGGAAATTTAGCTGAAGCAAACCAAACAGATCGGACGTTTTCTTTAGATACGCTCCTTCGCGAATTTAGTTGTGTGGGTGAAGGAGATTTTCGTATTTCTGCTGCTAAAATTAGCCAATCAGATGGAAGTTATGCTTTTAATTTCAAATATACAGGATTTAAGATTGAGCAAGGAAAACCGAAACTTTCAGGATTACCTGCAGCATACGTTGAACAGGATTCTGAAGCTGAAACGTTATTTATCACGATGATTGATGCAGTCAGCCAATTAGAAATGGTCTTGTTATATACGATCTATCGTGATCTACCAATCATTACACGATCAGTACAGCTAAATAATTTGAGTTCTACACATGTCGAGATTCAAAAATTAGCTTCTTTCCAGTTAGACTTAGCACCAGACGATTTTACAGTTATCTCATTTCCAGGTGCACATAATCGTGAACGACAAATTCAAGAAGAAATTGTAAAAAAAGGTATCCGAACATTTAGCAGCCGTCGTGGTACGACAAGTCATCATATGAATAATTCTATTATTCTTAAAAAAAATAATGCAGATGAATTTCAAGGAGAAGTATATGGATTTAATTTAGTCTACTCTGGAAATCATGCATTTGAGTTAGAACAAGATCAACTCAATCAACTGCGGATCATCGGAGGAATCAATGAGGATGGATTTTCTTGGGATTTAGCACCAAATGAAATATTCCAAACTCCTGAGGTATTAATGGCGTATTCAGATCGGGGAGTCAACAAGATGAGTCAAGCATTCCATCATCTTATGACAACTCGTATCGCAAGAGGAAAATTTAAAACCAAAGATAGAGCGATTTTAATCAATAATTGGGAAGCGACTTATTTTGATTTTGATGAAGAACGATTAAAACCATTAGTTGATAAAGCTGCAGAAGTAGGAATAGAGATGTTTGTTTTGGATGATGGTTGGTTTGGGCAAAGAAACGATGATACTTCATCTCTGGGAGATTGGTTTGTAGATGAAAAGAAATTCCCTAATGGTTTGAATCATTTTGCAGACTATGTTCATTCAAAAGATTTGTGGTTTGGATTATGGATGGAACCAGAAATGATCTCCATAAATTCCGACTTGTATCGCCAACATCCAGATTATGTACTGACGTATCCTAATCGAAATCCTGCTCCAAGTAGAAGCCAACATGTTTTGGATCTAGGTAGAAATGAAGTTCGTGAGAATATTTTTCAGCAGCTCTCAAAACTTTTTGAACAAGGAACAATCGATTATGTTAAATGGGATATGAACCGTAGTATTTCTGAGCTATATTCTTTAGCACTAAATCCTAAAAATCAAGGAGAGGTAATGCACCGTTATGTGTTAGGACTTTACGAACTACTTGATAATTTGACAGAGAAATACCCTGATATTTTATGGGAAGGGTGCTCTGGTGGAGGTGGACGATTTGATAGTGGGATGTTGTATTACATGCCGCAATCTTGGACGAGTGATAATACAGACGCGATCGAACGATTAAAAATTCAATATGGAACATCTATGATTTATCCGCCTTCGTCATTTACCTCACATGTTTCGGCCATACCAAACCACCAAACAGGCAGAAGCGTATCTTTAAATACTAGAGGAAATGTAGCCATGAGTTCGGTTTTTGGTTATGAATTGGACCTAACAAAAGCCACAGTTCAAGAGCAAAACGATATCGTAAATCAGATTTCATTTTATAAAGAAATCAGAAGACTAGTACAATTTGGTATCTTTACACGATTAAAAAGTCCGTTTGATACCAATCAGTGTGTATGGCAATTTCATTCAGAACATCAAAAAGAAATCTTAGTCTTTGCTTTCAAAATTTTGAACGAAGGCCAAGAACCATCAAGTCTTCTTAGATTAGAAAATTTAGATGAGCATCGACTGTATCAAGCGTCTACTGGTGAAATTTATGGTGGTGATGAATTAATGAATATTGGATTTTACCTACCACAACAGTCTACAGATTTTTCTTCATGGGAATTCCGCTTTACTTTAGTTGAAGAATAGGAGTGAATAAAATGAATAGCCATAAAATTAGTCGGTATGTGTTACTGGCAGTAGGACTACTTATACTAAGTGCGTGTCAGCAGTCATCTAAAACAGATACCTCCTCGAAAGTAACGATTGAATATTTTAATCAAAAGAAAGAAATGTCAAAAACACTCCAAGAAATTGCAGCCGATTTTGAACAGAAAAATCCTGATATCCATGTAGATGTAGTGGATGTACCCAATGCAGGCGAAGTAATCAAAACAAGAATGCTATCAGGAGATGCGCCAGATGTAATCAATTTATATCCGCAAAGTATCGAGTTGCAAGAATGGGCAAAAGCTGGATACTTAGAAGATTTAACTGATGAACCCTATTTGAAAAACATCAAAAATAATTATGCTGAGCGTTTTGCAGTAGAAGATAAAATATATAACATCCCCCTGACAGCGAATGTATATGGATTTTATTATAATAAGACAGCATTTGAACAATTGGGTCTAATAGCACCAAGTACTTGGCAAGAATTTCAAGAATTAACAGCAAAAATTGAACAAGCCAATCAGACTCCGTTTGCGATTGCTGGTGCGGAAGGCTGGACATTAAATGGCTATCATCAACTCGCGATAGCCACTGTTACTGGCGGTGAAGCACAAGCAAATGATGTGTGGCGTTTTTCAAAAGTAAATGGCATTAAACAAGATAGTAAAGCGATGCAAGGAGACTTTGAACGATTAGACTTATTACGAAAAAGCGGTGCGATGCAAAAAAACTGGCAAGGTGCAGGATATAACGATGCTGTAGTCGCGTTTGCTAAAGGTAATGCACTGATCATGCCAAATGGTTCTTGGGCTTTACCGCTGATCCAGTCGCAAAATCCAGATTTTGAAATTGCAACATTTCCTTTCCCAGCAGAAAATAAAGACAAAAGTCTAACGATTGGTGCTGGTGATTTGGCTTTATCGATTTCAGCACAGTCAAAGCATAAAAAAGAAGCACAGAAGTTTGTTGACTATATGACGACATCTGAAGTGATGCAAAAATATTACGATGTAGACGGATCTCCTTGTGCGGTTGAGGGAGTTATTGAAAATACCACAGATTCACCACTAAAAGGATTAACCGATTTAGCTTTTACTGACCAGCATTTAGTTTGGTTAGCTAAAGATTGGAATAGCGAGAATGATTTTTATACATTGACAACAAATTATTTATATAACGGTGATCAAGAAATGATGATCGATGGACTAAATGCATTCTTTAATCCTATGAAAGCGACGGAGAAGAGGTGATTATGATGAATGTCAAAAAAATGATAACCAAGCATTGGGCGCTGGCTTTTCTTATAGTGCCAGTCTTACTACAATTTGTATTTTTCTATTTCCCAATGTTACAAGGAGCATTTTATAGTTTTACGAATTGGACGGGCCTAACCTATAATTTTGATTTTATTGGATTGAACAATTATCGAATCTTATTATCGGATCCTAAATTCATGAAATCGATAGGATTTACTGTGATCTTGACATGCTGCATGATTATTGGACAAATTGGATTAGGGATTCTTATCGCTAGGGCATTGAATTCCCCGATTAAAGGAAGAACCTTCTTTCGCGCTTGGTTCTTTTTTCCAGCAGTTTTATCAGGTATTGTCGTTTCTTTGATTTTCCGCCAAATTTTTAATTATGGTCTTCCAGCTATCGGAGAAGCATTAGGGATTGACGTTTTGAAAACTGGTTTATTAGGAACACAATGGGGAGCGATCTTTGCTGTTATTTTCATTTTATTATGGCAAGGTGTTGCGATGCCAGTAATCATTTTTCTTGCAGGATTTCAAAGTGTCCCTCAAGAAATTCTTGAAGCAGGGCAAATGGATGGTGCCAATACAAAACAAATTTTTTGGAATATTGAATTGCCTTATCTATTACCAAGTATCTCTATTGTATTCATCTTAGCTTTAAAGGGTGGACTAACAGCATTTGATCAGATTTTCGCGTTGACCGGAGGCGGACCGAATGATGCGACTATTTCTTTAGGACTTTTAGTCTATAATTATGCGTTTAAAAATAATCAGTTCGGTTATGCAAATGCTATTGCACTAGTCCTATTTATCTTAATTGCTTTAGTTTCGATCATTCAAATTCGTTTGTCTAAACGTTTTGAAATTTAGGAGGAAGATCAATGAAGATTACAAAAAAGGGGCAAATTTTTAATTATAGCTTGTTGATTCTTGGCGGAGTGTTAATTTTAATTCCATTATTTACCACATTGATTAGTTCATTTAAAACGACTGCAGATATTACAGGAAATTTTTTCAGTTTACCAAATCCATTTATACTGGATAATTTTAAACAACTTTTAATCGATGGAGTTGGCCACTATTTTTTTAACTCAGCGGTTATTACGATTTTATCTGTTTTATTAGTTTTGTTCATTGTTCCAATGGCAGCTTATTCCTTAGCTCGTAATATGCCTAAAAAACTATCCTATGGCTTGATGTATTTCTTCTTGATTTTGGGAATCTTTGTTCCATTTCAAGTCATTATGATTCCGATTACAGTTATGATGAGTAAGATTGGATTAGCTAATATGTGGGGCTTGATCTTACTTTACTTAACTTATGCGATTCCACAAACTTTATTCTTATATGTTAATTTTATTAAATTGAATGTTCCGATTAGTTTGGATGAAGCAGCTGAAATCGATGGTGCCAATCGTTTTACAACATATTTTAGGATCGTATTTCCGATGCTAAAGCCAATGCATGCGACGGCAATCATTATTAATGCTTTATGGTTTTGGAATGACTTCATGCTACCATTATTGATTTTAAATCGAGATTCAAAAATGTGGACACTTCCGTTATTCCAATATAATTATACAGGTCAATACTTTAATGATTATGGGCCAAGTTTCGCTTCCTATACTTTGGGAATCCTCACGATTACAGTGGTCTATCTGATTTTCCAACGTAACATTATTGCTGGTATGAGTAATGGTGCTGTAAAATAAGGCTATCTGATGAAGTAAGCAGACGAAAAAAAGTGATGAGATTTTCTTGGGAAAATTCCATCACTCTTTTTTAAGTTACTTTAGTTGTGTAATTTTAGATTTTATACTATTTTTTTGGTGTGAAATAAACTATTAGTATAAAAGGAGCTTGTTTTCATGACAAAATTAAATGATCCGATCACGTTCAAACGTGGCGTCACCTTAAAAAATAGAATTGTCATGGCACCGATGACGACGAAAATGTCATTTTACGATGGTGTCGTAACGACCGATGAGTTAAACTACTATGGTTTACGCTCAGGCGAGGTTGGCGCAGTGATCACTGCTGCGGCGAACGTACAAGATGACGGTAAGGGTTGGGAAGGTGAGTTAGCAGTAAGTGACGATAAACATATTCCTGGTCTAACCAAACTAGCCAATACGATTCAACAAAATGGTACGAAAGCAATTTTACAACTATTCCATGCTGGTCGTATGACCGATTCTAGTGTATTACGTGGTACCCAACCTATTTCAGCGAGTGCTGTAGCAGCAGAACGTCCAAATGCTGAAACTCCACGTGAGATCACCGAAGCAGAAATCTTAGACTTGATCGAAAACTTTAAAGCAGCCACAAAACGCGCGATCCAAGCTGGTTTTGATGGTGTGGAATTACATGGAGCAAATACCTACATTATCCAACAATTCTTCTCTCCACATTCAAATCGTCGCAACGATGCATGGGGTGGCACACTTGAAAAACGTTACCACTTTATTGACGTATTAGTCGATGAAGTACTGTCAGTAGTAGAAGAAGAGCAAGCTGAAAACTTTATTGTTGGTTATCGCTTCTCACCAGAAGAATTTGAAAAACCAGGAATCAGTATTGAAGATACACTATTCTTAGTGGATCAATTGGCACAAAAAGAACTCGACTACTTGCATATCTCGTTATCTGATTATAAACGTAAATCGATCGATGAAAACCATCAAGAACATACGATGTTAGAAATGGTCTATCAAGCAATCGATCATCGTGTCCCATTGATTGGTGTCGGAGAAGTCCACAGCAAAGCCGATGCCCAAACTGTTCTAGCTTCAGCAGATCTAGTCGCAATCGGGCGCGCGATCTTGATTGATCCACATTGGCCAAGTAAAGTCTTAAATGACCAAGAAGACTTGATCAAACAAACCATCTCAAGTTATGACCAACAAGATCTATATTTACAAAATGGTGTCATGGAATTTCTAAATATCATGATGCCAGATCGATTGATATAAAGAAAAACTAGCTAATCGTACTCGATTAGCTAGTTTTTTGTTTTTTAATGAAAGTATCTAAAGAAAGTAAATTAGGATAAATCGGTTCAAAGAAACAAGTGAGTGCAAATAAAGCTAGCGGGTCTTTTAGGTTGAAAGGCAGTACGTAAGAGGTATATTCGTAGCGTTTAATGAGTAAGGAATAGAATTGTTGCGCTTTTTGGTCAAAGAAATAACAATTAGCTAGGATGTTTAGCTGATGGAAAAAGACAAGTAACTTATTTTGCACACCTAGTGCATAGTTGCCTGTAAATGAATGCTTTTGAGGAAGTTCGTTAGCTAAAGTCGTGATTTCACGAATGCCCAAGAGTTGTTCCCACATATAACTAAATCCTTGTTCACTGACAAATAGATAACTGTCGATTCTTCTAATTGGTGTTTTTCGATCAAGGAGAGAACTATTGGAACGGATACGAATCATTTGGAATAATTTGATTTGGCTAAATAAGACACTAGGAGTGACTATAATATTTTCTTCAATAGAATCTAAGATGAAATAAGGGAGTAGGAGGGAGCGGATCAGTAGTTCATCACCGATTAAATAAATTGCACCTTTTGTATGTAACTGAATGGTGTAGGTGTGAAGATAATTTTTTAGTGCATATAGATAACGGCGTGCAGTAGACGAACTAATAGACAACTTTTGACAAATTAGTTTCAGGTCGGTGATTGGATAATAAGCCAAATGTTTTAATAATTGGAAGATTCCTTTAGGTTGTAATAAATAGCGTAGTTCTATTAAATAAGAAGATAAAGCTTCATCTTGTTCAATATCAGTTAAAGCAAGTCGAGTGACCCAAAGATTTAAACGTTTTTTTTCAGTAGTCGTCAATAAATATTCAATCATAAAAAACGCTTCCTTTCCTTTTTTATTAAATATAACATTATATATTTAATTTGATCTTTCAAAATCGCGAAAAAAAATGCGAATTTTGAAAGATCAAAAAAACCCCGCAAATAGTTTTTGACTACTTGCGGGGGTTAATATTTATTTCTAGCTATTGCGATTCTTTAATTATTCTGCGTCTTCGCCGATTACTTCTGGTTCAGCAGCTTCAGTTGTTTCTTCAGTTTCTTCTTCTACTTGAGGTTCAGTTACTGAAACAACTTGTTCTTCTTTATCTGAAGTGATTTCGTAGTCACCGTCTGCTTTAAGGTCAGCTACTGTGTACGCATCGCCGATCTTAAGGTCTGTTACATCGATTTCTACGCGTTCTGGTAAGTTATCTGGAGTTGCTGCAACGGTTACGTTGTATAATGTTTGAGTTAACACGCCGCCTTCTTTCACGCCGACAGCTTCACCGACAACAACAACTTCGGCTTCAACTTCTGTTACTTCTTTCATGTTTACAGATAAGAACTCAACGTGAGTTAAGTTACCTTTAAAGGTATCTGAAGTATAGTTATGGATTAATGTATTTACTTTTTTACCGTCTAAATCTAAAGTGATTACAGTATTCACACCATTTTCGCGTAATACTTTTTCTAATTGACTTGTATCAACTGCGATTGGTGTACTTTCGATTTGATAACCATTTACGATTGCAGGTACTTTACCTTCGTGACGTAATTGGTTACGTAATGAACGGGGGCGAACTTCTCTTTTACTTGCTTTTAGTGAAACTGACATAATTAAATTCCTCCTAGAAAATTGGGTCCGAAGACACTTTATTTTAAGCAAATTTTGATTACTCTTCACATGAAGTGGGTACGTGAGAACACGCAAAAAGGTAACTTTGAATACAAAGCTACCCTGGAAAGTTTGATTGAACTTTTCTCCACCAGGTTGTAACGCTGTGTATGAGAAACATATTTACTTTACTCATTAAGCATAGGATGGATAGTTTAAAAAGTCAAACAAAGTGATTTTGGATCGCTTGAATGTACGGTATAATAAGAAAAAAACAGAGGAATCTAATGAGAATTAATAAATTAATCGAAAAAAACTTAAATACTTCCAGAAAGCAAATGAAACGACTTTTCTTAACAGGTCAAGTCATAGTGGATGGAAAAAAGATATATGAAGAAAAATTAAATGTTGATAGCCAGATCCATGAAATCACTGTGGCCGGCAAACGACTTGAAACGACAGAACAGTACTGGCTTTTGCATAAACCACAAGGCTATGTAACCGCCAATTCAGATCAAAATCATCAAACGGTCTTTGATTTACTAAATCCACAAGATCGACATCCTGATTTATATGCTGTTGGACGACTGGATCGGGATACGACCGGTTTACTATTATTGACCACAAATGGACCATTGGGATTTGCTTTATTGCATCCTGATCGTCATGTCGAAAAAACCTATCATGTAACCGTAAATGAAGCATTGACCGCACAAGATGAACAAGCATTTTTAGCCGGGATCGAATTTATCGGTGGGATAGTCTGTAAACCAGCAAACTTAAAGATTTTAGAGACTTCTCCGACAAAAAGTACTGCATTGCTCACGATTTCAGAAGGCAAGTTTCATCAAGTGAAAAAAATGTTTTTAGCTCAAGGGAAAAAAGTAATTGTGTTAAAGCGTGTATCTATGGGACCATTAAGCTTAGAACAAGAAGAAGTTGGTTCTTATCGCGCGTTAACAAGTCAGGAATTGCACGCTTTGAAACCATATTTTAACTAGGGGGAATGTTATGCATTATAAAGTGATTTTATTTGACGTTGACGATACATTATTAGATTTTCAGGCTGCTGAAAAGCAAGCTTTGACCTATGCATTTACAACCCAAGATATCTCGGTAACAGAGGAATTGATTGCCTATTACCATCAGATGAACCGTGATGTGTGGAAGATCATCGAAAAAGAAAATGATCGCCGCGAAGAGATGCTTGTTGAGCGATTCAAACGAACGCTGACGTATTTTGCGATAAAAGCAGATCCAAGTTTACTCAATCAGGCGTTTCGTACGCATTTAGCCTCAGAACATCAACTTTTAGGCAATAGTTTAGCTGTTGTGCGAAAGTTGTATGACGAAGGCTACACACTACAAGTTGCCTCAAATAGTCGTGGAGTGACTCAGCGAAAACGGTTGAAAGCTGCAGGCTTGATTGACTATTTCGATCAAATTTTTGTGTCTGATGAAGTTGGTGCCCAAAAACCAGCCAAAAAGTTTTTTGACACGATTTTTTATGCGAATCGCGATATTCCTAAAGACAAGCTTGTGATCGTAGGTGACTCTTATACTTCAGATATCACAGATGGTATCAAAAATGGGATCGACACGATCTGGCTTTCGACTGAAACACTAGCAAACGATCAAGCAAAACCGACTTATCAAATCGCAACTTTAGATGAATTACCAGTGTTATTGAATGAATTGGAATCAAGTCACAATTTTAAGAAATTGCAAGCCTTTTTTTAATGATTTAGCAAAAATCGCCGGTTTTTCATGGTAATTTATCAAAAATTCGCTATAATAGATAGAAGTGTGAAAAAGCAGACGAAAGAGGTAGACAGATGAGTAAGAACAAGCCGATTATTATTGGAGTGACTGGGGGATCTGGTAGTGGGAAGACAAGTGTCAGTCGAGCGATTTTAGATCATTTTCCAAATCACTCCATTATGATGCTTGAACATGATTCCTATTATAAAGATCAAAGTCATTTGAAATTTGAAGATCGTTTGGCAACAAACTATGATCATCCCTTTGCATTTGATACCGATCTATTGATCGAACATTTGCATCAATTGGTCGAATATAAAACGATCGAAATCCCAGTATATGATTATGTCAAACATACACGTAGTGATCAAGTGGTCGTGCAAGAACCTAAAGAAGTGATCATTTTAGAAGGGATCATGATTTTAGAAGACGAGCGTTTGCGTGAGATGATGGACATTAAGATCTATGTCGATACAGACGATGATACGCGTATTATCCGTCGAATCAAACGCGATATCGAAGAGCGTGGTCGTACATTAGATTCTGTGATCGATCAATATTTAGGTGTGGTAAAACCAATGTATCATCAATTTATCGAACCGACGAAACGTTATGCGGATGTGATCGTGCCAGAAGGTGGCGAAAACCATGTAGCGATCGATTTGATCACTACTAAAGTAAGTGCCATTTTAGACGAAAAAAACTAGGCTTTCTACTTATTTTGTGATACTATATCGTTATGCGATGAGTCGAGGCGGTTGACTTAGGTCAACTACTCAACAGAGGCACAAGAGGAAACTCACCTGCCGGATTTGCAGGGTGTCGGATGGGAACTATGTGGAAATGGGTCCATCTACTAGCAATAGTACTGGTGAACCAACAGAATTTTTCTGTTGGTTTTTTTTATATCCTTAGCTTGAGTTAGTAAAGGAGGATTTTCATGCGTTTAGTTATCGATGGCGATGGCTCGCCAGTTAAAGAAGAAATCATCCAAGTCGCCAAACAATTTAACCTACCTGTGTTGATCGTAACGAGTATCGCTCATTTTACGACCAAAGAATATCCAGATTTTGTCACGTTAGTCTACGTCGAAAAAGGACATGATCGTGCTGATTATGAGATCGTGAAATTAGTAAAAGCAAGTGATTGGGTGATCACTCAAGACTACGGTTTAGCTTCTTTATTGTTGCCAAAAGGGGTTCGCGTCTTCCATCAATCCGGTGTGGAATACCAAAAAGAGACGATCGATTTATTGTTGCTCAGACGTTTTGAACATGCGGAATTACGGAAACAAAAAAAACGCGTTAAAGGTCCTAAACCATTTACTCATGAGGATCGTAAGCATTTTTTACAAGTGCTGACGCAAGAACTTACCCAATATTTCAATAAAATGGACTAGAAAAACGTTAAAAGATTACGTGTCTTTACAAGTGTTTTATGCTAAAATAGAGGAGAAAAATTTCTGATAAGAGACCTTATAGGAGGAACAACTCTTGAAAATTACATTGTTATATGGAGGAAAAAGTGCTGAACATGATGTTTCGATTCTTTCCGCTTTTTCCGTTTTACAAGCAATTTATTATGATTACTATCAAGTTCAGTTAGTCTTTATCTCAAAAAGTGGCGAGTGGCTAAAAGGCCCTTTATTGACAGAACAGCCGGCTGATATCGAGCAATTGCATTTAACCGTTGGGAAAAACGCCACGTCTATTGCACCAGGTGAAATCAAAGAAACCGACACGATCGTGTTTCCATTATTACATGGTCCAAATGGTGAAGACGGAACAATCCAAGGCTTTTTAGAAGTATTGGATATGCCTTATATTGGAGCGGGAGTTGTGACGAGTGCCTGTGGGATGGACAAGATCATGACAAAATATATCTTACAAGCTGCGGGGATTCCACAAGTACCATATGTACCCGTTTTAGAACATCAATGGAAAGAAAATCCAAAGCAAGTGTTCGAACAATGTGAAGGATCATTACTCTACCCAATGTTTGTTAAACCAGCGAATATGGGATCAAGTGTAGGGATCTCGAAGGCAGAAAACCGTTTAGAGTTACAGACTGCTTTAGCTGAAGCCTACAAATATGATTCTCGTGTCGTGATCGAACAAGGAATTGAAGCGCGTGAGATCGAAGTTGCCGTATTGGGAAATGAAGACGTGCGTACGACAGCGGCTGGCGAAATCGTTAAAGATGTTGCATTTTATGATTACAACTCGAAGTATATCGACAATAAAATCGAAATGCAGATTCCAGCAGAAGTATCCGATGAAGTCCAACAACAAGTCCAAGAGTACGCGAAAAAAGCTTATATTATGTTAGGCGGTAGCGGACTTAGCCGTTGTGATTTCTTTTTAACAAATAAAAATGAATTGTTCTTAAATGAATTGAATACGATGCCAGGGTTTACGCAATTTAGTATGTATCCTTCTTTGTGGGAAGCGATGGGACTAAAATATGGCGATCTAATCGAAGAATTGATCCAATTAGGATTGAATCGCTACAAACAGCGTCAACATCATGCTACAGATTTTTCAAACTAAGTCACAAAGAGTCGGCTCGCATTTACGGTCGGCTCTTTTTTTAAGGAGAATTTACGATGAAATTATCAATAACCGAAGTTGCGGCTCTTTTTTCAGCTAATTATAGCGATCCAAGAATGATTACTGGAGTTGAGTTTGATAGCCGAAAAATCAAACCAGGAAATCTATTCGTACCGTTAGCAGGAACACGTGATGGTCATGAGTTTATCGAACAAGCGATTGAAAACGGAGCGATCGCTACTTTTTGGAGCCAAGAAACGTCTGCACCTTCTACGATTACAGCAATTGTAGTACCTGATGTTTTAGCAGCTTTTCAAACACTTGCAACGTACTATCGTGACAAAACGGCGCCCAAGGTCGTAGCGATCACTGGAAGTAATGGGAAAACAACGACAAAAGATATGACTGAATCTGTACTTTCGCAGCAATTTAAAACGTATAAGACACAAGGAAATTACAATAATGAGATCGGCTTACCGTACACCTTATTGCACATGCCTTCGACTACCGAAGTGGTAGTTCTTGAAATGGGGATGGATCACGCTGGTGACTTGACATTGCTATCCGCGATCGCAAAACCAGATATTACAGCAATCACAATGATCGGTGAAGCACATATCGAAAATTTAGGATCACGAGCAAATATCGCAGCGGGTAAAATGGAGATTACAGCAGCTTTAGCCAAAGATGGTGTGGTGATCGTTCCCGAAAATGAACCGCTGCTACAGCCATTGACTGCGAAATTAACCCAAAAGACGCAAACATTTGGGATTCAAACTGGTGATCTAGCGGCACAAATTTTAGAAGAAACACGCGACTACACTCGTTTTGTAGTCGATGGTCATCTTTATCAGATCCCAGTTATTGGTAGCTATAATGTAACGAATGCATTGATCGCAATTGCAATCGGACAGTTATTAGGCCTATCAGTTGAGCACATCCAACATGGTTTAGCTACATTTGAACTAACCAAACAACGCACGGAATGGTTAAAAGCATTCAATGGAGCAGATCTATTAAGCGATGTCTACAATGCCAATCCAACTGCGATGAGCTTAGTACTAGATAGTTTTGGCAAACTAGACGTTTCAGGTAAAAAAATTGCCGTGCTGGCAGATATGCTGGAATTAGGGCCTGACGAACTAGCGATGCATGCACAAATGATCGATCATTTAAACGGATATGATGAAGTTTATCTTTATGGAACGCGGATGCACGCATTAGCCGAACTGATTCCAGAGCGCTATCCTGAACTGATCCACCGATTATTTGAGCCAACTGAAAAAGAAGCATTGATGCAAGGATTAAAACAACAGTTAACACCAACAGATAGTGTGGTATTCAAAGGAAGTAACGGAATGGGATTAGCCGAAGTCGTTACTTTCTTACAAAATAATTAGTAAAAACAGACATTTCCTGAAATTTCCAAGAAATGTCTGTTTTTTTGTATACAATTTCGTAAAGACTCGTTATAATGCTAAAAATACCTAAAGGAGTGACTGCATGTTTACCTATGAATCAATTCAAACATTTCCAAAATCTGAATTGCACTGCCATTTAGATGGTTCGATTCGTCCAGAGACGTTACAACAAATTGCACGTGTACAGCATTTACCGATCGAAGAGGATCTTGCACTTGTAAGAGAGAAGATGCAAGCTTCGAAAACGTGTCAAAATTTAGAGGAATATTTGGTTTGTTTTGATTATGTGCTGCCGTATCTTCAAACAAAAGAAGCATTAAGGATGGCTGCTTTTGACGTTATGGAGCAAGCTGCTAACGATGGTGTCGTGTATTTAGAGATTCGTTTTGCGCCTAGTTTGTCGATGGAAAAAGGCTTGTCTGTATCAGAAACGTTACGTGCTGTAGCACAAGGCATCAAAGAGGCACAAGAACGATATGCGATCATAGGAAACATTCTAGTTTGTGGCATGCGCAATACTTTGCCCACTCAAGTAAACGAAATATTTACACAAGTCTTAGCACAGGGAGAGGAAAAAGTCGTTGGCTTTGATTTGGCTGGACCAGAAGTAGATGGCTTTGCGTTAGACTTTAAAGAAACGTTACAGTTAATCGATCATGAGAATGTCCAATTGACGCTACATGCTGGTGAGTGTGGTTGCACTAAAAACATCCATCAAGCCATCGAATCTGGTGCCAAGCGAATCGGTCATGGAATCAGTTTAGCTAAGAATCTCGATCGACTACCAGCAGAAGTGTGTATCGAAGGTTGTCCGACTAGCAATATTCAAACACAAGCAATCGAATCTTATGAACAATACCCAATTCGTCAATGGTTAGAACGTGAGATCGTATTTTGTTTAAATACCGATAATCGCACCGTTTCCAATACCACATTAACAAATGAATATTATCAAATCACAAAAACGCATCATCTAACTGAAGCTGAATTTCGTTTAATCAATCGTCAAGGAATCATTCATGCATTTACTAGTGAAGAAATCAAAGCAGAAATCTTACAAAAAATGGCGCAAAGCACGCTTGAAAGAATATGAAATCTTGAGTCTGTAAACTTGATGTAAATTTCATCCTGTGTTAGAATGAATGACGTGCCGAAAGACGAAGTTATCATTTAGAAACTTAAATTCCCACTAAGGGATCTTAATAGACAGGCAAATTTTGCCAGATATTCAATGCTAGGCGGAGACAATGGAATGTATACAGTTGTCTCGCCTTTTCTAATGCCTTCAAGAAGTGGTTTTTCGGTGAGAATCTACCATTGTAAGGGACGATGGTGGATATAGCTATGAACACTTCAACGAAAAGACAAGACCCTTTAAGAAGAGGGCGCCATAAGTCATTATGGTACAATAGGAGGATTCATTTGAAATTTAAAGAATTAGATTTATCACCAGAGCTTTTAGCATCTATCGAACGTGCAGGCTTTGAAGAAGCAACACCGATCCAATCAGAAACAATTCCATTGGCTTTAGCTGGTAAAGATGTTATCGGACAAGCGCAAACGGGTACTGGTAAAACAGCTGCTTTTGGTTTGCCAATGTTGGAAAAAATCGATACGACGAAACAACAATTACAAGGATTAGTCATTGCGCCAACTCGTGAATTAGCGATCCAAACGCAAGAAGAATTATACCGCTTAGGTAAAGACAAAAAAGTCCGTGTTCAAGCCGTTTATGGTGGAGCTGATATTAGTCGCCAAATCCGTCAATTAAAAGACCGTCCACATATCGTAGTCGGTACTCCAGGGCGTATGTTGGATCATATCAACCGTCACACTCTAAAATTAGCAACAGTTGAAACATTAGTATTAGATGAAGCAGATGAAATGCTAAATATGGGCTTCTTAGAAGACATCGAAGCAATCATCTCTAAAGTCCCTGAATCACGTCAAACATTATTATTCTCAGCAACAATGCCACCGGCGATCAAAAACATCGGTGTGAAATTCATGCATGAGCCAGATCACGTGAAAATCAAAGCCAAAGAAATGACTGCTGATTTGATCGATCAATTCTACGTACGTTCAAAAGATTTCGAAAAATTCGATATCATGACACGTTTACTAGACGTTCAATCACCAGAACTTACAATCGTATTTGGTCGTACAAAACGTCGTGTTGACGAATTAGCACGTGGTTTAGAAACACGTGGCTATAAAGCAGAAGGAATCCATGGTGATCTTTCTCAACAAAAACGTATGAGTGTATTACGTAATTTTAAAGCTGGAAATCTTGATATCTTAGTTGCGACAGACGTTGCCGCTCGTGGATTAGATATTTCTGGCGTCACTCACGTATACAACTACGATATCCCTCAAGATCCAGAAAGCTATGTTCACCGTATTGGTCGTACTGGCCGTGCTGGTAAAGGCGGAATGTCTGTAACGTTTGTAACTCCTAATGAAATGAGCTACTTACACGTGATCGAAAACTTAACGAAAAAACGTATGACACCTCTACGTCCACCAAGTGAAATCGAAGCGTTCAAAGGTCAATTAGGTGCTGCGATCGAGCAAGTAGAAGAAAAATTAGCAGAAAATGGTTTAGATCGTTACTTAGCTTCAGCTGAGGAATTATTACAAGATCATTCTGCACAAGATATTGCTGCGTTACTATTAAAAGTATTAGCGAAAGATCCTGCTGATCAAGAACCAGTTAAAATTACACCAGAACGTCCATTACCTCAAGGGAAGAAAAACTTTGGTGGTGGCAATCGCAATCGTGGTGGCGGTGGTAACCGTAACCGTAATGGCGGA
This sequence comes from Enterococcus bulliens, assembly GCF_053761865.1. Taxonomy (NCBI): domain Bacteria; kingdom Bacillati; phylum Bacillota; class Bacilli; order Lactobacillales; family Enterococcaceae; genus Enterococcus; species Enterococcus bulliens. The sequence goes on along the minus strand of NZ_JBSMXK010000010.1, from coordinate 55,712 downwards.
AATCGTCGTCGTGATAACCGTGGCGGAAGCCGTGACGAACGTGGTGGCCGCGATAACCGCGACCGTAATCGTGATGGCGGTGGCAACCGTGATCGCAATCGTGGACCACGTGAAGATGGAGCAAAAAGAAGTCGTCGTTCTTCAGACAGCAAACGTAGCTTTGTGATCCGTTCAAATCAAGATTAATAAGTAAACGAGTAAGGCTGATGTCTTGCTCGTTTTTTTATCCAAAAAAGGAAAAAATATATCTGTTTTTCTCGAGATTTTTTGGTAGAATAAGACTAACTTTAGAAAAAGGACTTACATAAATGATTAAAGGAATCGGCATTGATGCAGTTGAGTTACCTCGAATTGCGCGAATTATTGAAGAAAAATCTTCATTTGCAAAACGAGTACTCACTAAAAATGAACATAAGTATTTTGACTCCCTTCCTAAGCATCGAAAAATCGAATTTTTAGGAGGGCGTTTTGCATGTAAAGAAGCATTCTCTAAAGCCTACGGGACTGGTATTGGTAAAGTAACCTTTCAAGATCTTGAGATTTTAGCTAGCTTAAAAGGGGCACCAGTGTTTACCAAAGCACCTTGGCCGCTAGAGATGGTGCATGTTAGCATTACGCATACAGATACCACCGCATTTGCACAAGTAGTATTAGAACATGAGTAAAAAAGAGAGAAAGAAGGGATGATTGTGGTCACATCGTATCATCGCCCTACTCAATTGATTATTGATTCTGAGGCAATTCGTCAAAATATGTACTATCTACATACTCATCGTCGACCAGAAGAAGAAGTGTTCGCTGTAGTCAAAGCCAATGGCTATGGTCATGGTGCTGTTCCAATAGCGAAAATTGCTCTAGAAGAAGGAGCAACGGGCTGCTGCGTGGCGACGATTGATGAAGCGATCGAACTACGTGAGGCCGGCATACAAGCACCTATTTTGATTTTAGGAATCGTCGACCCAGAGTATTTAGCACTGATTAGTCAGTATCGCTTTTCGATTCCGCTTGCCACATCACAATGGTTAATAGAAGCAAACAAAATGTATCAACAGACACCATGGGAAAATCCGATCGCACTTCATCTTGCGATCGATACAGGAATGGGTAGGATCGGCTTTACAAATCAAGCTGAAGTCTTACAAAGTTATGAAACAATCGATGAGTTAGCGGGCTTTTTTTGCGAAGGGATCTTCACTCATTTTTCCACAGCAGACGAAGCGGATCAGTCGTATACAAATGAACAAAATCAACGCTTCAAAGAGATCATCGCTAGTTTACCAAAGCGTCCACGCTACATTCATTCTGCAAATAGTGCGAGTGAATTATGGCAAGAAAGTGAAGGGAACTTGATTCGTTATGGCATCTCACTTTATGGTTTAAATCCTTCAGGCAATGCGTTAGATTCACCCTATCCACTGATACCAGCATTGAGTCTAGTGTCTGAATTGGTGCAAGTCAAACAAGTGCCAAAAGGAACAAAGATCGGCTACGGTGCAACCTATCAAACACTTGATACCGAATGGATCGGTACGATACCGATTGGTTATGCAGATGGATTTGTTCGTAAGCTACAAGGTTTTCATGTCTTGATTGATAATCACTATTGTGAGATCGTGGGTCGTGTGTGTATGGATCAAATCATGGTCCGTTTGCCGTATGAACTACCGGTGAAAGAGCCGGTAGTACTTGTAGGAACAATGGGTGAAAAAAGTATTGAATTAGTAGATTTAGCAACATATATAGGCACGATTCATTATGAAGTCGCCTGTCTATTTTCAGAACGATTACCAAGAATTTATAAACATTAGGGGGAAGTATATGATTAGGCGAGGAGATATCTACTTTGCAGATCTATCTCCGGTCGTTGGTTCAGAACAAGGCGGTGTACGACCGGTATTGATTGTTCAAAATAATTTAGGCAACCATTTTAGCCCAACGGTGATCGTTGTGGCCATTACCGCAAAAATTGCCAAACCGAAATTACCGACGCATATTCCAATTGCAGCGTCGAAGATGGGATTAGAAAGAAATTCAGTGATTTTAGCAGAACAGATTCGCACGCTCGATAAGTCACGCTTAAAAGACAAAATTTGCCGAGTCGATGAAGAAAAAATGATGGAAGTTGAACGCGCGATTAAGGTCAGTGTGGGGATTGATCTTAAAGTGTCTGAAAATGGTCTTTTATCTAAATGAGTACAATTGCATTCATACTTATACTTCTAACAGCTTTAGGTCTGCTTTATCAAATTATAAAAAAAATCCGTCACTTGAGACAACAGCAACAAATCGAATTTGAAGGCTATTGTTTGCTTGTAACTATCAAACGAGCAGACGAATACCAAACAAAGCCGACCGGTATTTTTCAACAAGGAGAACAAGAGTGGGAGTGGCAAATTCCATTTTCAATGCAGACTTTAAAGACGCCAGTCAGAGGATATGTCGTCGTTAACAAACAAAAAGTAGTGTCATTTGATCAATAAAGGAGATTTATAGATGTTGAAAATTGGATTTATTGGCGCTGGTAACATGGCCCAAGCAATGATCAAAGGGATGATCGATAGTCAACTATATCAAGCAAGTGAAATTTTAGTCTATAACCATCGCTATGCGCCAACTTTAGAAAAAGTTGTCGATACTTATCACGTTACACCGATTTTAGAAATGGAGCAGTTGATCAAACAAGTTGATTTAGTGATCTTAGCGGTGAAACCAAATATTTTGCGTCAGTTACTTGTAACGATCAAACCTTGGATTTCAAAACAGTTAATTTGTTCGATTGCTGCAGGTGTTACGATTGCTGAAATCGAGCAAGAATTAGGCAATCAAAAGATCATTCGAGTGATGCCAAATACACCGGCTATGGTCGGTGAGGGGATGAGTAGTGTATCTGTCACACCAAATGTTTCAGCTGACGAACAAGTAGCTGTATTAGAAGTAATGTCTAGCTTTGGACGTGCCGAAGTGGTACCAGAAAGCTTAATTGATGCAGTAGTTGGCGTAAGTGGTTCAGCACCTGCATATGTATATCTATTCATTGAAGCTTTAGCAGATGGAGCCGTGGCAGAAGGGATGAGCAGAAGTCAAGCTTATACGTTTGCCGCTCAAACTGTTTTAGGAGCAGCGAAAATGGTCGCTGAAACTGGAGAACATCCAGCTATGTTAAAAGACCAAGTCTGCTCACCAGGGGGGACCACGATTGCAGCTGTGCAATCGTTAGAAGAAAATGGCTTTAGAGCCGCAACAATTCAAGCAGTACGGATGGCCGCGAAGAAAAATCGAGAAGGCTAATGTAAAAGACGAGACAGTGATCGATTGCCTCGTCTTTTTTATAAACTAGACAAAATAGATACTTTGTCTAAAAAATACTTTCTGCAAATTTTCAATCGTGGAAAACTATGATGAAACGTGATAATTTAAACATCGAGACTAAAAAAGCAGGTGAATAAAGTGCAAAAAATAAAAAACGTATTTTACCTTTATCGACTAGATTGGCAACGTGTATTTAAAATACCGATTGCGGCATTTTTAATTGTAGCCTTAATGTTTTTACCTTCGCTTTACGCGTGGTTTAATATCGAAGCATTATGGGATCCATATGGGAACACTGGTGAATTACCGATTGCGATCTATAGCGACGATAAAGGAGCTACGATCAAAGATAAAAAAATCGATATCGGAAAAGAAGTATTGGAAGAATTACATAAAAATGATCAGTTGGGTTGGCAATTTGTGGATTCAAAAGAAGAAGTCACAGAAGGAGTCAAATCAGGAAAGTATTATGCAGGGATCTATTTACCGAAAAACTTTTCTGAAGACTTGATTAGTTTTACTAAAGGTGAAATCAAAAAACCGACGATCAACTATTACTTTAATGAAAAAATCAATGCGATCGCGCCGAAGATTACAGATAAAGGCGCGCAAAGTTTAAAAGAAGAAATCAGTAGTAATTTTATCAATACAGCTTCTTCAACTTTATTTAAGGCATTAAAAGAAGTGGGATATGATATCGAAACAAATCTTGTTTCGATCAATAAAATCAAAGACTTGATCTTAACCACAAATAGCAATATGTCTGAAATCGACGGTTATTTAGCAGAAGTCGTGAGCTTGCATCAAAAATTACCCGAACTAAAAACCAAATTAGATAAAGCCAACGAGCTTAAAGGGTACTTACCACAAGTTGATGAATTAGGCGAAAAAATCATTGAATTAAATGGTAAGATGCCAAGTATCAAAGAACAGGCATCTGTTATTTTGACCTTGCAACAAAAAATCCCTGAATTGCAAGCTGCAGGCAATCAGCTAGCAGAAATCAACAAGGATTTTGATTCAGTCGAACAAACAATGACGCAAGGAGTCAACGAAGCAAAAGAAGGATTACAAGTCATCGAGAAGGTCCAAAGTTTGTGGCCACAAATCGAACAACTTGGTCAGCAAGCTAGTGGTACAGCAACATCGGTTGAAGATTTTGCCAAACAACTGCAGACAGCATTGCCTTCGATCCAAGCTTCAGTGGAGACGACGCTAAGCTCTGTGAATCAACTAGCTAGCGATACACAAAAAGTAACAGCAAAAATTCAGGAATTACTGGATAAAAATGAACTGACTGCAGAAGAAAGAACCGCTTTACAAGCACTAGTGAACGATTTACAAAAACGGTTTGAAACGCAAGCTACTTTACTAGGTACGATTGCTGACTTTTTAGAATCATTGCAACAAACAACGAATACTACTGCATTTACACAAACGATTGAACAATTACGTAATGCCCAAACATTGGCGAATGGTATGGCACAACGTTTGAGTCAGATCGATGTGACGTCAGATGCAGGAATCAATCAGCTCAAAGCGATTTTGGGAACGATCAATACGACTGCGCAATCGATCCAACAAACGATCGCTCAAGTGCAACAGTTGAATATCGGAGATAAAGTCGGAACGATTTTAACAGAATTGATTGCAACATTAGATAATGCTCAATCCTTGATGGGAGAGATCAATTATACTCAGCTAAAACAATTGCTTGATGCAACACAAGGAACGGTTACCCAAGCGATTGGGATCTTAGAAAAATATCAAGCACAGCTTCCTGCGATCCGCCAAGAATTGACAGATGCAAATGAAATGTTGAATGGTCATATAGATCAAATCATCTCAGCAATCAATAAGGGTGCGGATCTGTATCAAAACGAATTGCCAATCGTAGCAGATAAACTACAACTAGCTAGTGAGTTTATGCAAAATGATTGGCCAGGAGTCAAAACAGATATCACGAACACTTTAGACACGGTAAATGCAAAATTCCCAGATGTCGAGAATGCATTAAATCTGGCGAATACATTGATTCAAGACGATTGGCCATCGATCAAAAAAGGGATCGCGAAGGCCGCTGAAGCAATCAATAAAGGAGAAGAAACACTTGATCTAGGTCAAGTGATCAAATTGATGAAACAAGATGTTCAAAAAGAAAGTGAGTTCTTTACGAATCCAGTCGACCTGAAGACAACCACGATGTATCCGATCGCAAATAATGGATCAGCAAGTACACCATTTTATACTGCACTGTGTTTATGGGTTGGAGCGTTACTCTTCTCAAGTATCGCAACGACGGATTTCCATTTAAGCAAAAAAGAACACCAACGCTTTACAAGACGTGAAACATTCTTAGCACGGATGTTGACCTTCTTGACGATGTCGATCTTCCAAACGCTGATTGTGACACTTGGAAATATCTTTTTACTAGGAGTCGATGTCAAAGCACCTGTACTTAGTGTGTTCTTTGCTTTATTGATCGGTTTGACCTTTATGATGATCATTTATGTACTGGTCGCATTACTTGGTAACTTTGGTAAAGGAGTTGGGATCATTATCTTAGTCCTTTCCATTTCTGGTGGTGGAGGAAATTATCCGATCCAAGTATCTGGAAAATTCTTCCAAATGATCAATCCTTTATTGCCATTTACGTATGCCGTAAACTTACTACGTGAGTCTGCTGGTGGTGTGTATTGGCCGAATGCACGGATCGATATCATCGTACTAGTACTGATTGCATTAGGATTTTTTACAATCGGACTTTACGCAGCACCGAAGATGGTTCATATCCAAAAGAAAACGAGTGCTATGATCAAGAAAAGCCATATTTTCCATTAAGAAAAAGAGAGTGTGACAAAATTTTGTCACACTCTCTTTTCGCTAAACAGGCTAGTGTAAAGTTTACCTAAAAAATGATAGAATAGATAAGCAAACTAAGTAGAGAGAGTGAAGTAGAATGTTAACAACTGAAGATTTTGATTTTGATTTACCAGAAGAATTGATCGCCCAAACACCATTAGAAGATCGTGCGAGTTCACGTTTACTTGTGTTAAATACGAAAACCAAAGAAATGGAAGACAAACATTTCCATGATATCATCGATGAATTAAATCCTGGCGATGCACTAGTTATGAATAATACCCGTGTTCTTCCTGCACGTTTATATGGCGAAAAAACGGAAACTGGTGGTCACCTAGAGATTTTATTATTGAAAAATACCCAAGGCGATAGTTGGGAAACCTTGATCAAACCAGCGAAACGCGCTAAAGTTGGCACGAAAATTACCTTTGGGGATGGTCGTTTGACCGCTGTTGTGGAAGAAGAATTAGAACATGGTGGGCGTATCATTCGCTTTAGTTATGATGGGATCTTCTTAGAGATTTTAGAATCACTAGGTGAAATGCCATTACCCCCTTATATCAAAGAACGTTTAGAAGATCCAGATCGCTATCAAACCGTGTACGCAAAAGAAAATGGTTCAGCTGCGGCACCAACAGCTGGCTTGCATTTTACAGAAGAGCTATTAGAAAAAATTCAAGCTAAAGGTGTGAAATTGGTTTATTTGACGTTACACGTTGGACTAGGAACGTTTCGACCAGTTAGTGTGGATAACATCGAAGAGCATGATATGCACAGCGAATTTTATCGTTTAACCAAAGAAGCAGCGGATCAGTTAAATGAAGTGCGTGACAGCGGTGGAAAAATCGTAGCAGTTGGGACGACTTCGATCCGTACATTAGAAACGATCGGGTCAAAATTTGATGGACGCTTGCAAGAAGACAGTAGTTGGACGAGCATTTTCATCAAACCAGGTTATCAGTGGAAAGTGGTCGATGCCTTTTCGACGAATTTCCATTTACCAAAATCGACTTTAGTCATGTTAGTTAGTGCCTTTGCTAGCCGTGAGTTTACACTAGAAGCATATCAACATGCCATCGACGAACGTTACCGTTTCTTTAGTTTTGGTGACGCAATGTTCGTAAAATAAATACTAAAAAGCACAATCTGACGCCAGATTGTGCTTTTTTTACATTTTTTTAAGTTTGTATAAAAGAACACAGACTTCTTACTTTTCGTTACCCTATTTCTTGAAAGTATTTGACGAAGCATGCTATAGTAAAAGTAGAACGACTATAAGGAGGAATGGAATGGAAGAATATAAAAAAACAATTGATGTAGTCGAGAAAGAAACCAATGTGGATCTTTCGCAAGGATTAACTAGTCAAGAAGCAGCCAAACGGTTGAAAGAAAATGGACGGAACCAGTTTGAACAACCACCTGGTCAAACGATACTTTCAAAGATTTTGCATAGCTTATCTGATTTTACAACGATTATTTTACTTGTCGCAGCAGCAATCTCTTTTTATACTGCGTTCTCAACAGAACATGGTGATCTATTTGAGGGATTATTGATTATCGCGATCGTCGTGATCAATTCGGTTCTAGCGATTGTACAAGAAGGCAATGCAGAAAAAGCACTGGCAGCACTTGAAGATATGAACAAACAAATTACCTCAGTACTGCGCGATGGCCAAGTGATCGAGATCGACGCTGAAGAAGTCGTAGTCGGTGATATTTTGATTTTAGAAAATGGTTCAATGATTGCAGCTGATGCTCGGCTAACGCAAACTTCCCAATTACGTGTTGAAGAGTCTGCGTTAACCGGGGAGAGCGAACCCGTAATGAAAGATGCTGACTTCCAAACAACAGAGGAAGAAAGCTTGGGTGACCAGCTGAATATGGTCTTTAAGGGCTGTACAGTAGTCAACGGCCGTGGCCGTGCGATCGTTACGGCAATTGGAATGCAGTCTGAAATGGGGAAAGTTGCCACCTTATTGAATAGTACTAGTCAAACCATTACGCCACTGCAACGTCGTTTGAATCAACTGGGCAAACGGATCAGCCTGATTGCTTTAGGTGCAGCAGCTATCGTCTTTTTAGTGGGCTATCTACAAGGTGAGCCAGTACTAGAACTATTTATGACAGCAGTATCTCTAGCTGTGGCAGCTGTTCCGGAAACGTTGATGGTTATCGTCACATTAGCATTAGCTTTTGGTGTTCAAAAAATGGCGAAGAAACATGCGATCATCAGACGATTACCTGCTGTAGAGACATTAGGATCGGCAAGTGTCATTTGTTCAGATAAAACTGGAACATTGACACAAAATAAAATGACTGTTCGTCGTATTTGGCGTCATGGTGATGAAGTTGTCGATGCAGAAGATGCAATGACAGAAGAAGCGATCGAAGTCTTAAAAATTGCTTCATTATGTACCGACGTCATTATCGAAAAAGGGGAAGAAAAAACTTATAAAGGGAACCCTACGGAGATCGCGATCGTTCGCTCATTAGAAGAAAGCTACCATACCAAAGATGAGCTAGATGAAACCTATGTCCGGATCGGTGAATTACCGTTTGATTCTGAACGCAAGATGATGACGACCGTTCATAGACATGGTAAAAAATACATTTCCGTTACCAAAGGAGCTTTTGACGTCTTGATGCCACGTTTTCGTTATGGTGACGTCGAACAGGCAACAGTTGTCAATGATCGTTTTGGGAAAAAAGCGCTACGTGTGATTGCTGTAGGATTTAGGACTTTTGATGAAGAACCAAAAGAGATGACTTCTGAATATTTAGAAAAAGATCTACAACTCTTAGGTTTGATCGGCATGATCGATCCGCCAAGACCTGAAAGTAAAGGTGCGATTGCTAGAGCGAAACGAGCTGGTATCAAAACAGTAATGATCACCGGTGACCACATAGTGACCGCTAGTGCGATCGCTAAAGAGTTAGGAATCTTAACCAAACCACAAGAAGCGATTTCAGGTGCTCAATTACGTGAAATGACGGATCAACAGTTAGATAATCGAGTGAAAAACTTATCAGTATATGCTCGTGTAACTCCAGAAGATAAGATTCGAATCGTTCAAGCATGGCAACGTACCGGTGCAACCGTTGCGATGACAGGTGATGGCGTGAATGATGCTCCTGCTTTAAAAGCCAGCGATGTTGGTTGTGCGATGGGCATTACGGGAACTGATGTAGCCAAAGGTGCTGCGGATATGGTCTTAACTGATGATAATTTTGCGACGATTGTAGATGCAATCGCGCAAGGTCGAACAGTTTACCAAAACATTCGTAAAGCGGTAAACTTCTTATTAAGTTGTAATATCTCAGAGATCTTTATCGTATTACTTGCAATGTTATTTGGTTGGGGTGCGCCATTTACAGCAGTTCAATTATTGTTTGTAAACGTCGTTGCCGATGGATTACCTGGATTTGCATTAGGAAAAGAACCTGCTGAAAAAGGGATCATGAACGAGGCACCAATTCCACCAAATGAAAGTATCTTTGCCCGTGGATTGTTCCAAAAAATTGGAATCAATGCAATGGTCTTTACTATCGTGACACTATTTGGTTATTACCTTGGAACGTTTGTTGATTTTATTAGTCCTTGGGTTGATGCCAGCCATGAGGTAGGACAAACTGTTGCTTTCTTGATTTTAGCGTATTCTTCGATCTTACATGTCTTCAATGTACGCAGTGAACGTTCAATCTTTAATGTACGTTTATCGTCGAATAAATCATTATTTGAAATGGCGATTTTAGCGATCGTGATTACGACAGTCATCGCGTTAGTTCCATTTACACAATCGCTGTTTAGTTTAGTTCGAATCAGTTTCAATCATTGGTTGCTAGCGATCTTCTTATCATTTGTTCCAATTTTCGTGAATGAATTGATCAAATTCCATCGCTTGCCTGATGAAGAAGAAACCGAAGAAGCTTAAGTCAAAAGGGGTGTGACAGAAGTCTGTCACACCCCTAAAAACTAGATAAATGGTGTTCTATAAGTGATTTCTTTAAAAAAAGGCCGAATCATTTCCGAAATAGGTGAAACTACTCTCGGAATGATTCGGCTTTTTTCTTTGGACTGCTCACTTTTGTTATATTTAGGCTAATTCTTTTGGTAAAGCATCATAAAAGGCTGCTTTCGTTGCGGCGATGTAAGGATTCAACCACAGATAACCGATTCCTAAAGTCATGATCGCTAAGATATGCCAGCCGATGAAACTAATTTCTAAAACAAAGAGTTGACCTTTATGGCCATTCATTAATTTGCGACTTGCTGTAATACAATCTAAATAACCTAAACGTTCTCCAGTATGTTCATACGTATCATAGAAAATATTGTATGCTTGATAGTATGAATAACGTTTAACAATACCTGGAATGAGAAACAGTAAAGACCATAAAGCGATAAAAATCGTTTGAATCAAATAAACCACGAAGATTACTAAAGCATAAGGTGATGTAAACGTACGAAAGGCATCTTTAAAAGGAACAATTTTTTCACGCTTATGACGTAACATGTCTAGTAATGTCCATGTAACAGCTAGTGAGAAGAAAGTACCGACCAAACCGCTAACAAACTGACCACCTGAACTAGTTCCATTGTTGCTTTGTGCAGTGATCGAAGCGCCGTCTCCTGTAAAATGATAAATCAACATAAATGAGGGCAGTAAAATAAGGTAGAATACAGCTAATAATAAAAGTGTAGGCACCAAATTTAGCAATACAGCATCTTTCCAATTTCCTTTTAGCATTGCTTTAGCTTCGGTTTTTAATTCCCGATTTTTTTTCATAATCAATCCTCCCAAAAAATTTTGCAAATGCATTTGTGAATGATTCATTATATCACAAATAAGAAAGAGTAAACACGCTTGCAAATTAACTAAACTGCACTTATGATGGAAAGTGCAGTTTAATTTAAATCAGAAAGTAGGGAAATGAATGTCGCAACCAGCCATTCGTTATCGTTTAATAAAAAAAGAAAAACACACTGGAGCCCGCTTAGGTGAGATCATTACACCACACGGTACATTCCCAACTCCAATGTTCATGCCCGTAGGAACACTTGCCACTGTAAAAACGATCGCTCCAGAAGAATTAAAGCAAATGGGTGCAGGGATCATTTTGAGCAATACGTATCATTTATGGTTACGACCAGGAGAAGATTTGGTCGAAGAAGCAGGTGGCTTACATAAATTTATGAACTGGGATCAACCGATTTTAACGGATTCAGGTGGTTTCCAAGTATTCTCATTAGCTGATATGCGGAATATCGAAGAAGAAGGCGTTCATTTTAAAAATCATTTAAATGGCTCGCCACTATTTTTATCACCTGAAAAAGCTATCAATATCCAGAATAAATTAGGTTCTGATATTATGATGAGTTTTGATGAATGTCCACCATTTGATGAAAGTTATGACTATGTCAAAAAATCAGTTGAACGAACTTCTCGTTGGGCTGAACGTGGATTAAAAGCACACGCGAATCCAGATCGTCAAGGATTGTTTGGAATCATCCAAGGAGCTGGTTTTGAAGATCTACGTCGCCAAAGTGCAAAAGACTTGATCAGTATGGATTTTCCTGGATATTCGATTGGCGGATTATCTGTTGGAGAACCAAAATCTGAAATGAACCGTGTTTTAGACTTTACGACGCCATTGATCCCAGATCATAAACCACGTTACTTGATGGGCGTTGGAACGCCAGACTCGTTGATCGATGGTGTGATGCGTGGAATCGACATGTTTGACTGTGTTTTACCGACTCGTATTGCACGTAACGGCACTTGTATGACATCTCAAGGTCGATTAGTCGTTAAAAATGCCCAATATGCTCGTGATTTTAGACCATTAGATGAAAAATGTGATTGCTACACATGTAAAAACTATACACGCGCGTACATCCGTCATTTGATCAAATGTGATGAAACATTTGGTATCCGTTTGACGTCTTACCATAACTTGCACTTCTTATTGAATGTGATGAAACAAGTGCGTCAAGCCATTATGGATGATAATTTATTGGAATTTCGTCAAGCCTTTTTTGAAGAGTACGGATTTAATAAAGAAAACGCTAAAAACTTCTAAAATGTCTAGAGAACTTATGTTGTTTTGTGCTACAGTAGAGAAAAGAATATGGAGAGGTGTCTAGATGGTACAATTAATCATTATGTTAGTTTTCTTTGGAGGAATGATGTTATTCTTCCAACGTTCACAAAAGAAACAACAACAAAAGCGTCAAGAAACATTGGATTCAATGCAACCAGGAAGTGCAATCGTTACAATTGGGGGCTTACACGGAGTCATTTCTGAAGTCAATAAAGAAAAAAATACAGTATTGATTGACTGTGAAGGAATCGTATTAGAATTCGATCGTACAGCGATCCGCACTGTAACACCACCAACGACACCAACAAGTGTGATCGTAGAAGAAACACCAGAAACTTTAGCTGAAACTGAAGTGGATGAAGTGATCGAAGAAGAAAAAACTGAAAAATAAAGAGAAAAAGAGCTAGTTTTTAGCTCTTTTTTCTTTTTTTTGCTTTTTAGTGAAAAAAATCACAAAAAAGTATTTACAAAAGAAAAGAAGTAAGGTATATTATTCTTGTGAATAAGTTAACAAGTTGGAGATAAATAGGAGGAACCTATCAATGGCAAAAAAAGAAGAAGTTAAAACAGTTGATGTTGCAACAATGATCGATGAATTGGCGGCTCGTGGAAACGAAGCAATGCGCAAAATGTCTGATTTTACTCAAGAACAAGTCGACCATATTGTACATGAAATGGCAATGGCAGCTTTAGATAATCACATGATGTTAGCGAAAATGGCAGTTGAAGAAACTGGTCGTGGAATTTACGAAGATAAAGCAATCAAAAATATGTATGCTTCTGAATATATTTGGCATTCAATCAAAGATGATAAAACGGTAGGGATCATCAGTGAAGATAAACAAAAAGGATTGATCGAGATCGCAGAACCAGTGGGCGTTGTTTGTGGAGTAACACCAACAACAAATCCAACGTCAACAACGATCTTTAAAGCAATGATCGCCTTAAAAACACGTAATCCGATCGTATTTGCTTTCCATCCAAGTGCACAAAAATGTTCAGCTGAAGCTGCACGTATCGTGCGCGATGCAGCGATTGCTGCAGGAGCACCAGAACACTGTGTACAATGGATCGAACAACCATCGATCGAAGCAACACAAGGATTGATGAACCACCCTGGTATTGCAATCGTATTGGCAACTGGTGGAGCAGCAATGGTGAAATCAGCTTATTCAACTGGAAAACCTGCTTTAGGTGTAGGACCAGGTAATGTACCATCATATATCGAAAAAACAGCGAAAATTAAACGCGCCGTAAACGATTTGATCGTATCAAAAACATTTGATAACGGTATGATTTGCGCTTCTGAACAAGCCGTTATTGTCGACAAAGAAATTTACGATGAAGTAAAAGCGGAATTCCAAGCACATCAAGTCTACTTCGTGAAACCTGAAGAATTAGAAAAATTAGAAAATACAGTAATGAATGAAGGCAAATATGCTGTAAATCCAGCAATCGTTGGGCATTCAGCAATTTCAATCGCGAAAGATGCAGGAATCGATGTTCCAGCTGGAACGAAAATGTTGATTGCTGAAATCGATGACGTTGGACCACAACATCCATTATCTCGTGAAAAATTATCTCCAGTATTGGCAATGATCAAATCAAACAGTACGGAACATGGAATCGAATTAAGTGAAGCAATGTTGAATCTAGGTGGACTAGGACATACTGCTGTTATCCATTCTGAAGATGAAGATGTACAAATCAAATTTGCTTTACGTATGAAAGCTTGCCGAATCTTAGTGAACACGCCATCTGCAGAAGGTGGTATCGGAGATATTTACAATGAAATGTTACCATCATTGACATTAGGTTGTGGATCTTACGGACGTAACTCAGTTTCTCGTAACGTATCTGCAGTAAACTTGATCAACGTGAAAACTTTGGCGAAACGGAGAAATAATATGCAATGGTTCAAATTACCTTCAAAAATCTATTTTGAAAAGAACTCATTAATGTATTTAGCAAATATGGAAAACGTTGAACGTGTGATGATCGTTTGTGACCCAGGTATGGTGCAATTCGGTTATGTTGATACTGTGCGTGACGTGTTGATGCGCCGTAAAAATAATGTTCAAATCGAAGTCTTCTCAAATGTTGAACCAAACCCATCAACCAATACAGTGTACGCTGGAACTGAAATGATGCTAGATTTCAAACCAGATACAGTCATCGCGCTTGGTGGTGGATCTGCAATGGATGCAGCTAAAGGAATGTGGATGTTCTACGAGCACCCAGAAACTTCATTCTTTGGTGCGAAACAAAAATTCTTAGATATTCGTAAACGTGCTTACAAAATCAAAAAACCAGAACAAACACAATTTGTATGTATCCCAACAACTTCAGGTACAGGTTCTGAAGTCACACCATTTGCGGTAATTACAGATAGCGAAACACATGTGAAATATCCATTAGCAGACTATGCGTTGACACCAGACGTGGCGATCGTGGATTCACAATTTGTATTATCAGTACCTGCTTCTGTAACAGCTGATACAGGTATGGACGTATTGACACATGCGATCGAATCTTATGTTTCTGTAATGGCATCTGATTATACTCGTGGATTGAGTTTACAAGCGATCCAATTAGTCTTTGAAAACTTAGAAAAATCAGTGAAAACAGCTGATCCAGATGCGCGCGAAAAAATGCATAATGCATCAACGATGGCTGGGATGGCGTTTGCTAATGCTTTCTTAGGTATTTGTCACTCAGTAGCGCATAAAATTGGTGGAGAATATGGTATTCCTCATGGACGTACCAATGCGATCTTATTACCACATATTATTCGTTACAATGCCAAAGATCCACAAAAACATGCGATGTTCCCTAAATATGATTACTTCCGTGCCGATACAGATTACGCACAAATCGCTCGTTTCTTAGGTCTTAAAGGCAATACAACGGAAGAATTAGTTGCTGCGTTAGCTCAAGCAGTACATGATCTAGGTGCAAAAGTTGGAATCGATATGAGCTTGAAAGCACAAGGTGTTACTCAAGAAGTACTTGATTCAACCGTAGACCGTATGGCAGAACTTGCTTACGAAGATCAATGTACAACAGCTAATCCAAAAGAACCATTAATCTCTGAATTAAAACAAATTATCCTAGATGCCTACAAAGGATAATTTCTCCTTATGAAGTGTGCTGAGTGAATTCAGCACACTTTTTTTTATGGTAAACTAAGTAAGAAAGGTGTGAGAAAAATGCGAACGATAAAAGAAGTAACTAGTGAACTGGTACAATCTAGTCGACGATTGGCTACGTGGAGTAAAGCATATGAAGAGAAAAAATGGGATGATCAGACACAAGTATTTTTATTTGACATACGTGATTACCTTGCGATGTTTGTCCTTTTAGATGATCGAGCACCGATAGCTCTAGAACAGTCATCAGATTTAGATAGTCGTAAATTACTACAAGAGCAAGCGGCGCTGTTAGGAGAATGGCTAATGCTCAGTCAAGAAGACAATGGAGAAGTGCGCCGGATGAAGTCTAGCGTAGCAGGAATCTTAGAATTCAATCAAATGTTACAAAAAGAGCATCCAACTTTGAACGAGAGTCTTTTGGTAGAACAAAAAGCAAAAAACGCCACCAAAAGTTTTTGGCAGCGTCTGTTTACACGTTGATTATTTTTTAGGTAACTTAAATTCAAAAGTGACCCCAATTTGATTTTGATAATTAAAATCTTTAACTGTGATGTCACCATGATGCTCTTGGATCAATTGTTTTGCAATAGCTAAACCTAGTCCATATCCTCCAGTTTCTTTAGCTCGTGAATGATCTTCACGATAAAAGCGATCAAATAAGTGTTCTTTATCTTTATCGGCAATACCTGGTCCAGTATTGCTGACCATAACACGCCAGTCTTTAGATGTCGTTTTAGTGACGACAAAAATTTGATCTTGTGCTTTTGTGTATTTTAACGCGTTGTCGAGTAAAATCACGAGGACTTGATGGATTTTTTTACGGTCAAACGACCATGTTTGTTCTGGGTCCTCAAGAGGTTGTAACAATAATTGTTTCCCATCTAATTGGGCCATCTCTTGGAAAGGACGTAGTAATTCTTCTAAGAAAGGTTGTAATGCGACTTCTTGATATTCCACGACTTGTTGATTGGAATCGTTTCGTGCAATCGTCAGTAGATCATTGGTCAAGCCAGTTAGACGTCTTGTTTCAGCAAGTGCTTGAGCAATACTTTCTGATTCTTCTAAAATCGTTTGATTGGGTTTGGTAAATAAATGTTGCAAACTATTTTGAATGATTGCTAAAGGTGTCCGTAGTTCATGTGAAGCATTTTCGACAAATTCTTGCTGTCGTTTCCAAGAAGCTACGATCGGACGCATCGATAGACTCGCTAAAATATAGCTGATCCCAATCGATAAAAACCAAAAAATAACCATACATACGACCAAAATCGCTTTAAAGTTCGTCAAAGCCGATTTGATTTGATTGGTATTGGCCAATATTTGGACATACGCGATATCTGAATTATTATCTGGTGCTTTCCGAATGACTGAACGAAAATCAGAAGTATTACTTGCTTGATCTTCTAATTGTAGTGTTTGGATACTGTCGAGTTCTTTTGTATTGAGTGTCAATGACTCAAATTGTGCATAGCGACTACCCAGTGCTTCTTTGTTTAAGATTTGACCGTCTTTGGACCATAAGATCACTTGATTGTTAAACATCGGTTTCGGACTATCGTCTTTAAATCGTTTATCGCCATCTAAGCGTAACGTGGGATCGTTCTCTTGATAGCGTTGGATTTCCAATTGAATCAAAGGCGAATTGCTAGTTGTCTGTGTCAACTGTTGATCGGTCTCACGATAAGCCGAAAGAGATAAAACTTGTAATACGATCACACCTAAAGCAAAGAAAACAAGCGCAAAAGCTAAGACATTGGCTAAAAAAAGGCGGATTCGTTGTTTATTGGGTAATTTAGCTTTCATAAGGATCCGCTTCTTGTAAGAGATAACCCACATTTCGTAGTGTCTGGAATTTTTTATCTAGTCCTGTTTCACGTAGATGTTTTCGCAAATGACTCATATAGACTTCAACAACGGTCAAAGTAGTTGAAGAATCAAATCCCCAAATCCGATCGAAAATTTGTTCTTTGGTTAAAATAACTTTTTGATTTTGGATAAAATAGACTAATAGTTCAAACTCTTTTCCTTGAATAGGTAAAATTTGATCATGAAAACGAACTTTTTTATTCGTTAAATGACAACTAATTGGACCATAAGCTAGCATTTGTTCATCAAATAGTCCTAATGAGCGCTTCAATAATGCTTTGACACGCATGATTAATTCTTCGCGATAGAATGGTTTTGTTAAGTAGTCGTCGGCACCTTTTTGGAATCCTTCGACTTTATCTTCTAAACCATCTTTAGCTGTCAAAATCAATACCGGTGCTTGAACTTGTTGTTTTCGCAATTTTGCTAAGACTTCATACCCATTCATTTCAGGTAACATCAAATCTAAGATGATCAAATCATAGATCCCCGCCTCAGCTTCAAATAAACCTTCGCTACCAGTATACATTTGTGTGATTTCCCCAATAGATGATACGATTTCTTTAATGTTTTCAGATAACGTCACATCGTCTTCGACCAATAATATTTTTATCATATCAATTCTCCTCAAACTTTTTCTTTAGTATAGCGTATAAACCTAAAAATAACCTTAAAAAAGAGAGTGTGACAGAAGTGAATAGCTCTAAAAAATAAGCCGAATAATTCCGATAATAGGTTTAGCTATTTCGGCAATTACTCGACTTATTTTTATCGCACTCTAACGTGTTGCATAGGAAGTTGGATCGATGCCACGAGCTAAACACCAATCATGTAACGAACCAGTAAGCAGTAGTGGAACAGTGGTTGCTTGTGTAGTTTTTGTAATGCCACTCATCGTATACAGCATTTCTAGTTCAATTTTGATTCGTTCAACAAATACAATCGTATCTTCGATGCCATGTGTTAATAATTCATTTAAGATCGTAGCAGAAAGTCCAACACTATCTGCCCCTAAACATAATGATTTGAAAATATCATAAGCATGACGGATTCCACCAGAAGCAATCAATGAAAAATCTTGTTGGATTTGATTCGCTTCTAACAAGGATTCGGCAGTCGTTTGTCCATAGTCATCCAAATAATAAAATTCGCGTTGTTTACGGCGGGCGTTTTCGATTTGTGTAAAACTTGTTCCACCACGCCCGGAAACGTCGATTGTTTTAACACCACGATCAAGTAATGCTTGGATCGTTTCTTTCGTCATCCCAAAGCCAACCTCTTTGACGATCACAGGGACGTCTAGTGTCGCTGTGATTTGTTCGATCAGCGCTAGCCAATTGGTAAAATCACGATCTCCTTCTGGCATCACAAGCTCTTGAGGTGCATTGACGTGAATCTGTAAGGCATCGGCTTCAAACAACTCGATAGCTTGTTTTGCACGCTCTACAGAAGTTCCGGCACCAACATTGGCTAATAAGATCCCATCTGGATTGGTTTGTCTAACGATCGTAAACGAATCTTTGACAGTTGGATCTTTTAAGGCTGCTGAAACAGAACCTGTAGCCATTGCAAGTTTTGTCTCGCGCGCAATCGTCGCAAGGTCTTGGTTGATTTTTTTCGTTTTTTCGCTACCACCAGTCATCGCATTGATAAAAAAGGGAAACGGTGTAGCCAAAGAAGCTAAAGTAGTACTTAAATCGACTTCTTTGACTGCAATTTCAGGAAACGATTGATGAATCGGTCGGATCGCGTCAAAATCGGTAACATGTTTGCTATGAAACGCTTTTGCTAGTGATACGTGTTCATCTTTTCGATTCATTGCGCGCCTCCTTGATAGTGATAAACGTGTAAAGGTAATGGGGTGATTTCAGCTTTCTCCCAAGCGCTCATGAGCGGTAAAATGCCAGTACGTTGATCTGCGATTACAATACCGCAATCACCACCGCCAGCACCAGAAGATTTTGCTGCACCGCCACAAGCAATCGCTAATTCACACAATTCTTTTAATGCGGGCGTTTCGATAATAACGCCTGTGATTTGTGAAAGCTCAGCCAAAAGGACACGGTTTTTCAAAATCATTTTTTTGATTGTATGCACATCTTCTGCACCAAAAGCATCGATCAATGTTTGGACACATTCTTTGCTGTCTGCTAAAAATTGGCGATACGCGCGATTTTTTTCATCTTTTGATTGATTAACTTGATCCACTAAATCTGAAGTTGATGCAGGGCTGCCAGTCCAACCGATCAACAAGCGAAGATTTTTAGGCGTTTTGAGAGGCGTGATGGCCAATTTAGGCCAATCCTCAGCTAAAAGATGTGAAAGTGGCCATTCCCGTTGTTTTTTGATGACCCATTCGTGATCAAAAGTCGAAAAGGCAATCCAACCACCAAACGCGCTAGCCGCGATATCTCCACAAGAGCCATTTCCTTGGACAGCTAAATGTGCTAAAGCAGAGATTTTAAAAATTGTCATCTCATCCATTTCAAGATCATAAAAGAGATTCAAGGCTTTGACAGTAGCTACTGTAACTGCACCACTTGAACCCAGGCCATACTTGCGGCCGTTAGAATTGTCTAATTCACTCGTTACTTTCAGATCATAGAAGGCTAAAATTCTACCTTTTTCAGAAGCATATTTTTCGGTCAAACGAATGGCTTCTAAAATATAATGAAAAGGATTTTCACGATGATCTAAGACCAATTCGCCATTGCGTCTCGTCCAACGAATCGGCAGATCACTGTATTGTTGGGAATGGATCGTTCCATTTTTACGAGCGGTTTCGATTTTGACTGTAATAAATTGATCGACAGCTACGATCACTGCAGGGTGTCCAGGTTCTACGACAGCATATTCACCTGCGATATATAATTTTCCAGGTACTGAGACCTCGATCATAATGTCACTTCCATTTCTATAGGGTGCGCATCTGATCCAGCTAGGGCACAGATGATTTGTTCTTTTGAAAATGCTTGTTCTAACTGAGCAATTAATTTATGGCGATCCTTTTTTTGGCACAAAACTTTGACATTAGGACCAGCATCCATTGTAAAGTAGCACTCTAATCCATTTTGTCGTAACGTACGAACGACATCCATTGCACGCAGACTTTCAGGCGACCAATAGGTGAAAGGTGGTACAGCAGCTAGAGTAGTCGCATGCATTTTTAACGCGTTTGCTTCAGTGATTTCACCTAAACGAGTAAATGATTTAGTTGCGAGTGCTTGTTTGATAGCAATCAGATCTTCACCAGCGGTTTTGATCCAATTTGGATAAAAAGCTGAAGTGTCGACTGTTCGTTTCATCCCGTCGCGACTAGAAACGTCTTTTTGTTTGTCATTTAACAAAATAAACACCATTGCTAGTTCATCTTCAAAACGATCAGCTTGGATTGGTTGAGCAAAAGAGGTCAAATCATCTTTGCCTTGTTGCCATTCCACAAAGCCACCAAAGATGCTGCGACAAGCAGATCCAGAACCACGTCTAGCTAGGCGTGAAAGATCTTTTTTAGACAACTCTAAATGTAATGCTTCATTACAAGCGAGTGCTAAAGCTGCTAGACCACTGGCTGAAGAAGCGAGTCCGGCTGCAGTCGGTACATGATTTGTACTGATAACTTCAGCATAAAGTGGCTGATCCATTTTCTCGCGGACTAAATCTAAAAAGCGTGTGATTTTAGTCGTAGCTTTTTGATCTTGTAATGTATTATCTAAAATAAATCGATCATTTGTAAATGAATCGGAAAATGTCACAGTCGTATCTGTGTAAAATGCATCTAGTGTTAAAGATAGACTATTGTTCATCGGTAAAATCAATGCGTCATCTTTTTTACCCCAATATTTGATCAATGCGATATTGGTATAAGCACGTGCAGTTCCTTTAAGCATGTTGGTAAGCTCCTAATCCTTGTAGCCAAGTGCCTTTTACCCCAGCTTCTTGCAAAATGCGGCAAATAGTCTCAGCTTGTTCTTTAGTTTTTGTTAAAACGATAAAGCAACCACCACGGCCGCCACCAGTCAATTTGGCACCTAGTGCACCGTATTGTTTGGCTAAACGAGTGTAATCTGTAAGTTCTTGATTACTCACACCTAATTTTTCTAAATCAAGCTGTGCTTGATCCATCAATTCACCAAGTAATGTTGCTTCATTGTGCATAATGGCTTCTTTTGCTTGATCTGTAAGCAGACCTAAATGTTCAGTAAGTTCAGTAACTAATTTCGGTTGTACTTTAGCTAACTCAGCAACCGAACGGACTGATGCTCTAGTCTGCCCTTTGATTCCAGTATCTGCTACTACTAAAAATGCATCAAGATCTAAAGGAAAAGGTAAGATCGCTTGATTCTTTCGATAATAGATCGGCTGTGAGCCACTGGTTGCGGCAGCATCAATACCACTAGGATTTCCGTGGGCAATTTGTTCTGAAAAGTTGACGTAAGTGAGCAGTGATTCTTCAGATAATTCAAGTTGTTGCCAGTCAAAAAAAGCGCGCGTGATAGCTACAGCTACTGCGGCACTTGAACCCATTCCTCGTTCAGCAGGAATCGTACTTTGAATGGTTAAATGAAAGGCAGGTGTATGCAGATCTTTTTGTAATTTTTGAGTTAATTGAGTAATATTGGCTAAATTTTCAGATGTTTGTTTGAGTGATCCTGTATGATAACTTGAAGTTAAGGTATTTTCATTTGCTTGTGTAATCATCGCTGTAATCGTTGTTCCTTTAAATGGAAACGCAATTGCGGGTTTTTGATAAACGACAGCGTGTTCACCCATCAAAATAATTTTACCAGTTGCTTCCCCAGTCCCTACTTCTTTCATAGCTCTCCTCTTTCGTTTCTGTAATATCTGACAGTTCAGGCTTCATTTTACTAGATTATTGTAGATCCGTTAAGTTATCTGGTTACTTTTCTTAAAAAAATTTGATTTCTTAACCTTTTTTTCACGTTTTTTTTCATATCAAGGTATCATGACAAAAATTTTGAAGTATTGTATAGTAGTAAAATTGAAGAAATAAGGAGGAACAAGATGATTGTCTTAGCAGGAACGATTGGAGCAGGAAAGTCTAGTTTAGCAGAAATTTTAGCGACTCATTTTCAAAGTGAGGCCTTTTACGAGCCGGTCGAAGAAAATGAAGTGTTGCCTTTATTTTATCAAGATCCTGAGAAATATGCCTTTTTGTTACAGATCTATTTTTTGAACAAACGCTTTGCGAGTATCAAAGCAGCATGTAAAAAAGAAAATAATGTGTTAGATCGCTCGATTTACGAAGATTCATTATTATTTCATCTAAATGCAGATTTAGGAAGAACGACAAAAACTGAAGTTGCAGTCTATGATGAATTGCTAGCGAATATGTTAGAAGAGTTGCCGCTTGCAACCTATCAAAAGCGTCCAGACCTTTTGGTCCATATCAAAGTATCACTAGAAACGATGTTAAAACGAATCAAGCAAAGAGGTCGTGAATACGAACAGATCGAACAAGACGAAACCTTGTATGCTTATTATAAAGAATTAAACAAGCGTTACGATACTTGGTTTGAACATTACGATGCAAGTCCTAAAATCCAAATCGATGGAGATTATCTTGATTTTATAACAGATGAAAAAGCGCAAAAGATCGTGATAAAACAGATCGAAACTAAGCTTGATGAAATTTCTTAATAAAATCTAAAGATGATAAATGTTGATATATCAACATTTATCATCTTTTTTTATTTGTGAATAAAAAATAAATAATTCACAATATAAAAAATTGAAAAAAAGTGAGCAAGCAATTAACAGTTGATTTAAAAGCTTTCATTGTATTTGGTCGCATCTTTTTCGCTTGTGCAAAAAAATATGATAGTTATAGTGTTCACAATCTTTATATACTATGTATGTAAACAACACGAGGGGGAAAAATATTATGACAAAAACAGTGATTGTTGGAGCAAACCATGCTGGAGTGGCAGCTGCAAATACTTTATTAGATAACTACAAAAACCAAGAAGTGGTTATGATCGACCGCAATACAAATTTAAGCTACTTAAGTTGCGGAACAGCTTTATGGGTAGGTCGTCAAATCGAGAGCGTTGATGGACTATTTTACACAAACAAAGAAGAATTCTTACAAAAAGGTGCAACAGTTCACATGGAAACAAGTGTAGAAACGATCGATTTCGATAAAAAAATCGTCTACTGCACAACCTTAAGTGGCGAAACGTTTGAAGAATCTTACGATAAATTGATTTTAGCAACAGGTTCTGTACCGATCTCACCAAATGTACCTGGACGTGATCTAGAAAATATTCGTTTTATGAAAAAATTCCAAGATGGTCAAATGATTGATCAAATCTTAAGCAATGATGAAATCAAAAACATCGCTGTTATTGGTGCTGGATACATCGGTGTGGAAATGGCCGAAGCCGCAAAACGTCGTGGTAAACACGTTTTATTATTTGATGCAGCGACACGTTCTTTACCAAACTACTATGATAAATGGTTTACAGATAACATGGACGAAAACTTAAAAGAGCACGGCATCGAAATGCATTTAGGCGAACTTGTTCAAGAATATCAAGGAACAGATAAAGTGGAAAAAGTCGTAACAGCAAACGGCAGCTACGATGTCGATATGGTGATCAATGCAATCGGCTTTTTACCAAATAGTGCTATCGGTGGCGATAAACTAGAACGTTTCGTCAACGGTGCGTACTTAGTCGACCGTCATCAACAAACAAGTTTACCTGATGTCTACGCAGTAGGAGATTGTGCGACTGTTTACTCAAATGCGTTGGAACAAACAGCTTATATTGCACTTGCTACAAATGCCGTGCGTTCAGGAATTGTGGCTGGGGAAAATATCGGTGGAACAAGTGTCGAATCTCCGGGAGTACAAGGTTCAAATGGAATCTCAATCTTTGGTTACAATATGGTATCAACTGGAATCTCGGTTGAATCAGCAGCACGTTTTGGTGTAGAAGTGGACTATGTCGACTATGAAGATACTCAAAAACCAGAATTTATGAAAGAAAATGCGAGTGTTAAAATCCGTATTGTATTTGATAAACATACTCGTCGTATCGTTGGTGCACAAATGGGATCATACACTTCTGATATCTCAATGGCAATCCACATGTTCTCACTTGCAATTGAGCAAAAAATGACGATCGATCAATTAAAATTATTGGATCTATTTTTCTTACCACACTTCAACCAACCATATAACTACATCAACAAAGCCGCGCAAGCAGCAAACTAATATTATAGAAGAGGCTGAGATAAACTTCTGTCACAGCCTCTTTTTTTATGGAAAAATAGTTAAAAATCATTGACTTTCTATGAATAAGTCCCTATAATAGTAAGAGTTGAGAAATGAAAGCAGAAGCACCCGCTTCTCGCCTCGTGACGTTGTCGCTGGGCAGATAGTTATCCAATCAATTTGGGTCACGTTGCGGGTTCGTTAAGAACTCGTTTTTTTGTGCCTACTTGTAAGAAAACTCTTTCTTTCTCTCAAAAAACTTGGAGGTGAATGACCATAGCAAAGGATATGATGGTAAACGACGGCATTCGTGCACGTGAGTTACGTTTGATTAGTCAAGACGGAGATCAACTCGGAGTAAAAACGAAAGCAGAAGCGTTGCAAATCGCAGAACAAGCTAACTTAGATGTTGTGTTGGTTGCACCTAATGCAAAACCACCGGTTGCTCGTATTATGGATTATGGGAAATATCGTTTTGAACTACAGAAAAAAGAACGTGAAGCCCGTAAAAAACAAAAGGTTATCAGTGTGAAAGAAGTTCGCTTAAGTCCAACGATCGATGTCAATGATTTTAATACTAAATTACGTAATGCACGCAAATTCCTTGAAAAAGGGGATAAAGTGAAAGCTTCTATCCGTTTCAAAGGTCGCGCCATTACCCATAAAGAAATTGGTCAGAGAGTCCTAGATCGTCTTGCAGAAGAAACAGCTGATGTTTCAACTGTAGAACAAAAAGCGAAAATGGACGGACGCAGTATGTTCTTAGTACTTGCGCCAAAAAACGACAAGTAGATTCGGCTCTATTAGAGTAAGGTCAGTTAGATAACGAAAGATTTTGAGGAGGAAATTAGTTATGCCAAAACAAAAAACACACCGCGGATTAGCAAAACGCGTAAAACGTACTGGTAACGGTGGATTAAAAAGATTCCGCGCGTTTACAAGTCACCGTTTCCACGGTAAAACAAAGAAACAACGTCGCCAATTGCGTAAAGCTTCAATGGTATCTAAGGGCGATTACAAACGTATCCGTCAACAATTAGCGAGAATGAAATAATTCAACGCAAAATTTTCCAACAGACAAAAATTAAGTATAGAAGATTCAATTAGGAGGAATTAAATAATGGCACGTGTTAAAGGTGGAACAGTATCTCGTAAACGTCGTAAAAAAGTGCTTAAATTAGCAAAAGGATATTACGGTTCAAAACATACCTTGTTCAAGACAGCAAAAGAACAAGTAATGAAATCATATAGCTACGCATACCGCGATCGTCGTCAAAAGAAACGTGACTTCCGTAAATTATGGATCGCACGTATCAACGCAGCTGCTCGTATGAATGGCTTAAGCTACTCTAAATTAATGCACGGTTTGAAATTAGCAGAAATCGATATCAACCGTAAAATGCTAGCTGACCTAGCTGTAAATGATGCAACTGCATTTACTGCTTTAGCTGACCAAGCAAAAAGCGCATTAGCTAAATAATTTAGTTAAAGACCTAAGATCTTGTTTCTTCATTGAAACAAGATCTTTTTTTTTGAGCAAATTAGTTGCATTTTTATAAAATAACTATCTAAAAATCTATAAATGTAAGCGGATTAAACAATGAGAAACTTACAATTTTGTATGTGAATGTTTTATTTCAATGTCTCAAATCCAAAAAAATGAAACAATATAAAATAAAAAATGATTGTTATATAAGCTTTTG
Source organism: Enterococcus bulliens (assembly GCF_053761865.1). NCBI lineage: Bacteria > Bacillati > Bacillota > Bacilli > Lactobacillales > Enterococcaceae > Enterococcus > Enterococcus bulliens. Next base: position 29,481 of record NZ_JBSMXK010000010.1, on the reverse strand, counting down.
TATCAATGTTTCAAAAATAATTTATGTTATGTTTTATGAGAGAGATAGCATATTACTTTAAAAAAAAAACAAATGATGTTACAGTTTTGTTAGGGCATAAATAAACAGAAAGGGTGGAGTGATGAATGGCAAAATGGAAGAAGTTTGTGATTGCACTTATTGGCTTATTATTAATCACTGTTCTAGCAGATAGTTTGATTCGCTATCAGTCAGTAGGACAATTTCAATTTCACTTGCTCGCACCAAAAGATTACCCAATAGTCGGTGGAGTTTTACCAATCTACTTCTTTTGGATGGCAGCAATTTTTATGATTCTTATTCTAATCGGTATTATCGTTGTGGCATTGATCCCCAAAACTACAACTACGATTCCTTTAAAACAGGACAAAGGAACCTTGACACTATCAAAAAGTGCAGTTGATGGTTTAGTAAAAGCGAGTGCAAATGAAACCGAGTGGTTAAAAAATCCTCGTGTAAAAACCAAAATGAAAAAGAAAAAAGTGCGTGTTGAAGTAACAGGAACCGTACGACCAACTGTTGATACGTACGAAAAAGTACAACGATTCAACAAAAAAACAGAAGATGAGATTCATCGTTTTCTAGGAGTAGAGGCGCCAGTCGAGATTCATGTGACATTTAAAGACCTCCAAAAAGATACACCAAAACGCTCGTCACAAGCACGCGTACAATAAGAGGAGGGATATGATGTCTGAGTTGTTTAAACAACATACATTCCCAATAATCGGAGGGATCTGTGGCTTGATCTTAGCTATCTTATTTCTTTCGTTGGGATTTTTTAAAACGATTCTCGTCTTATTACTGATTGCGGCGGGAAGTTTTATTGGAATGTATCTACAAAGAAGTGAACTGCTGGAAAGATTTTTTCCAGATAAAAAATAATAAAATAAATAGAAAAGGAAGTGCTTGAAGCATGGAAAACGTAAAAAATAAAGAAATCAACCCAACAACTACACCAACTACTGCTGTAAAAGGTGAATTAACATTTGACGATAAAGTAATCCAAAAAATCGTAGGGATCGCTTTAGAAAATATCGATGGATTACTAGCTGTTGACGGCGGATTTTTCTCAAACATTGCTGAAAAATTAGTCAATACAGACAACGTAACTTCAGGAATCGATGTTGAAGTCGGTAAAAAACAAGTAGCTGTTGATTTAGATATCGTAGCTGAATATGGTAAAGATGTACAAGATATCTTTAACAAAATCAAAGAAGTTATCGTAAAAGAAGTTAAACACATGACTGGTTTAGAAGTGATCGAAGTCAATGTTGAAGTGGTAGATATTAAATCACAAGAACAATATGAAGAAGATTCAGTGACTGTTCAAGATCGTTTAAGCGATGCTACAGAAAATGTTGGCGATTTTGCTTCAAAACAAAGCAAAAAAGTAAAATCATCTTTTAACAATGGAAAAGAAAATGTAAAAGATAGTATTGATGAAGCACGTGAACCACGCGTACAATAATCAAGGTACATGAAGAAGCGTAGGCATCCTTTGATGCTTAGGCTTCTTTTTTTGTAGAAAGGAACTTTATATGACATTTTATACATATGATTATTTAATTAATCAACCAAATGACACAGTTTGGATACGGTATGGCTTGCTGTTTAGCTTGTTGTTCATTTTGGCAATCGTGTTTGGCTTGTACTTGAGGCATCGTTGGACTTCAAAATATCGCGATTTGAGTTTAATTGTTTTATTGCTCATTTTACTGACTTCTGGGATTCAATTTTCAGAATATCAAGAAACACAAACGAAACATTCGCCATCTACGCAAACTGAGAAAATGTTACAAACTATCGCAAAACAAAAGCAAGTTTCTCTAGCAGATATTGTTCTAAATGATACACAGTTATGCAACGGTAGCTATCTTAAAATTAAAGAAGCGATCTATTTGGTCGAATTTACGAATGATTAAGATGCTTATCAGTTAAAAAGAATTTATTTATTGGATGAGAATCTCATCCTTAAAGGAGTAGACTAGTATGGAGTTTTATAGTCCGATCATTATCAAATTAGGATTAGGAATTTTGTGTTTGATTTTACAGATCAATATTATGAGAAAAGAAAATCTAGCACCTACTTCTGCATTGGATCAAGTCCAAAATTACGTGTTAGGTGGGATCATTGGTGGAATCATCTATAATGATGATATCACCGTATTGCAGTTTATTTTAGTATTGATCATTTGGACATTGCTAGTCTTGATCGTCAAATTTTCAAAAGAACACAATCGTTACATCAAGCGATGGATCGATGGAAGACCAATCACGCTAGTTCAAAATGGTAAAGTAAATGTCGATGAATGCTTAAAAAGCGGAGTTTCTGCGAATGAGCTGATGTTTAAACTGCGTTCAAATGGTATCTATGAAGTAAATGAAGTGAAAAGTGCAGTATTAGAACAAAATGGCCAATTGACGTTGATCAAGTTTGGTGATGATAATATTCGCTATCCGATTATTGTCGATGGACAAGCAAATTTAGACGTTTTAGAATTGATCGATCAAGATGAAGCATGGTTAGAAGAACAAGCGTAACAAGAAGGATTTACAAAAATCAATGAGATTTATCTAGGAGAATATTTAGCTGGAAAGTTAAAACTTTATCGTTATCAAAAATAAAACGTTACCAAAAAATTAGGGATACCCTTAATTTGAAATAAGGTGTGATGTTTACAGAAAATGGGTTGCCCAAAATGTTAAGAAATCTCTTATTCTCAGCCTTCAACCGTTCTTTTTTGTTATGCTAAATATCTTGATAAAAACCGGAAAGTGAGTGGGCGTATTGGGGAACGAAAAACGATATCAAGAGCTGAAATTAGCTGAAAAAGGGGCGATTGTAAGTATTGTAGCTTATATAATCGTTTCAGCGCTGAAGCTATTGATTGGAAATGTAGCACATTCAGAAGCATTACAAGCTGATGGCTTAAATAATGCCACAGATATCATCGCCTCGATCTCGGTACTGATCGGCCTAAGATTGTCCAGAAAACCAGCAGATGATGACCATCGTTATGGTCACTGGAAAGCAGAAAACGTCGCGAGTTTAGTGACCTCATTGATTATGATCGCGGTGAGTTTGCAAGTATTGTATAATTCGTTAGAAACGATGATTACCGGTAGAGAAGAAACTCCAGATATGATAGCGGCAATCGTTGGGATTTTTTCAGCAAACTTCATGTACGGTGTCTATCGTTACAACAAAAAGCTCGCTCAAGGTGTACGTAGCTCAGGCTTGATGGCTGCAGCTAAAGACAATCTAAGTGATGCATGGACCAGTATCGGAACAGCAGTAGCCGTTTTTGCGGCCTCTTTTCATCTTGGTTGGATCGATAGTTTGACAGCGGTAATCGTCGGGTTGTTAATCTTAAAAACTGGGATCGATATTTTTCGCGAGAGCGTGTTTTCCTTGTCAGATGGATTTGATACGGAATTGTTAGTTGAATATAAAAAAGAAATTATGCAGATCGATGGAATAACTAAAGTAAAAAGTTTAAAAGGTCGTAACTATGGTGCAAATATTTATGTGGATGTAGTCGTCTTGATGCCAGCTAAAATGAATGTTGAAGAAAGTCATGCACTTGCTGATTTGATCGAAGAACGTTTATATGAACGGCATGGAGTAGCAGAAATCGATGTCCACGTCGAACCTGATAATCAAGAGCAAGCCTAAGTGGTTTGCTCTTTTTAAGCATGTCATTAGGCGACTGTTTTATTTTTTGATACACTATATTAGTAAACAAAAAACGAACGTCGAGGAGGATTTTTCATGAGTTTAACCGCAACATACACATTAGCAAATGGCGTAAAGATTCCGAAAGTAGGATTTGGAACATGGCAAACTCCAGATGGTCAAGTGGCCGTAGATTCAGTTAAAGAAGCCTTAAAAATAGGTTACCGTCACATCGATACTGCCCAAGGATACAAAAATGAAGGTAGTGTTGGTCAAGGGATCAAAGAAAGTGGCGTTGAGCGTTCAGATATCTTTTTAACGACTAAAGTTTGGAATAGTAACCATTCTTACGATTTAGCAAAACAATCACTTGAAAATAGTTTAAAAGAACTAGACACAGACTATATCGATTTAGTGTTGATTCACTGGCCAAATCCGGTAGAATTTCGTGATCATTGGGAAGAAGCCAATGCTGAAACTTGGCGTGCAATGGAAGAGTTTTACGAAGCTGGAAAAATCAAAGCATTGGGTGTGAGTAATTTTAGACCACATCATTTAGATGCATTATTGAAACATGCAAAAGTAAAACCTGTAGTCAATCAAATTTTCTTGGCACCAGGTGAACTAATGGAAGAAACTGTAGCCTATTGTCATGATCATGATATCTTACTTGAAGCATATAGCCCACTTGGAACAGGTAAGATCTTTGAAGTAAAAGAAATGCAAGAGTTAGCTGATAAATACAATAAAACAATTGCGCAAATCGCTTTACGCTGGTCACTTCAACACGACTTTTTACCATTACCAAAATCGGTAACTCCAAGTCGTATCCTAGAAAATAGTCAAATCTTTGATTTTGAATTATCTGATGAAGATATGGCGATCATTGATGGCTTAGACGGCGTAGTAGGGAAAGCTAGGAATCCTGATGCTGCGGAATTTTAATTAAAAAGGGAGTGACAAAATTTTGTCACTCCCTTTTTTTAGATATGTGTTGCCATTTCTTTGATCCAAGAAACAGATTTTTGATAAGCTTGTTCTTCTTTTTCAGTTAAGGAAATAGGAAAGATGTCGATGATTCCAGTGTAATTTAAACTAGCGTATTGTCCGATATAAATATCCTGTTTTGAATCATAAGCTGAAACTGGATAAAATGTTTTTTGAGAGCTTGTTAAGGCACAAATCAACTGATCGGCTTGATTGGCGATGCCAAATGAAGTATAGCCTTTGCCAGTGAAAGTCGTCTCACCGATCATCAAAGCCTGATTGGCGAGTTGTTCTAAATCATATTTAGTAAAATCTAGTTGAGAATTTAGTGTTTGCACATAGTCCCAAGGAACGAATTGTGTTGCTCCATGTTCACCTAAAACAAGAGCATTGATTGCATTTGGCATTACATCAAATGCTAAGCTAAGAGCATGTTGCAAACGAGCAGTATCCAAGGATGTACCAGTCCCGATCACACGATTTGTTTCAAAGTTTGTGAGTTGTTGCATATAATGTGTAATCACATCGCAAGGGTTGGTAATCACAAGCAAAATCCCTTTGAAAGCATAATTTGTTAAATATTCAGACCATTCTTTTGCAGCTTTTTTCGTGAAATCCAATTCGTCAAAACGGCTACCTGATCCATTCAATAAGCGGATATTTCCTATCGAAAAGACAACAAGATCCAATATAGCAAAATCTTCTTTTTGACCAATATGAATCGTCGCTGTCGTTTTTTGTCCGATTTGTGCACAAATCAAATCTTGTTGTTCAGCCACACAACGTTCCTTATTTTTATCAAATAAATATAAGTCTGTAACGTGATGACGTTCAATCAAGGTATGCGCTAATGTGCTACCAACATTTCCTATACCAATAATCCCAATTTTACTCATCTAACCCCTCCGATCTTTTGTCTTATTCTTACGTGAAATCAGCTAAAAGTCAACTTCATCTAATCTTTGCTAGAATTTTCACAATTAATTCGTTACAATAACGATGAAGTGAATACTAGCTTTTTTTAATAAGATGAAAAGAGGAATGAGACAAATGATACCGTTTACGCATGAACCTTTGAATTTATTTACAAACTATGTTCAAGCTGCCCAAAAATTTCCTGAAAGTGCGATCGTGTTAGATGAACCCTTGCGTGCTTTTCCCGAATTGCATACCACGACTACCTATCAAGCGAGTTTAGAAAGCATAAAACAACGCGCTTATCAGTTGGCTGCTTTGGGAGTAAAAAAAGGAGATGCTATTTTAATCTATAAGAGCCCACGTTTTGATACTTACTTGCTTGCTGTAGCGGCTTCTTACTTAGGCGCGATTCCGGCGATGATTTCATATCATTTACCGCAAAGTACCATTGAGGTCTTTTTAGAACGCTTAGATGATCCATTTGTAGTATACGATGAAGAAACTGCGATTCGTATCGACCCCATCACATATGACGAGACGAAAAAGATTTCCGTCGAAACATTGTTAAATACAGTTGGTAAAATAGTACCGCAAGCACAATTAGCAATAGATGAAATCTCTTATATGACGCATACTTCAGGAACGACTGGTGTCCCGAAATTGATTTGTCATTCTGCCAATTCTATGGGCTGGCGAACAGTATGGCAAAAAACAGTAATGGCTAAGATGGAAGGTCGTAGAATTGTAGCTTTCCATATTTCCCCAGTACACTCACGCTTTAATATTGGGATTTCTTCTTTGATGGCTTTAGGTTTTCCGATGTTGCCGATCGCTAATCCAGAGCTAAACAATGTTGCACAGTTACTGAAAGCATATCACCCAATGGCCTTAGAAACGCATCCGAATCATTTTGTACAATGGACTCGTTTGGCTAAAGAGCAGCCTGAAGTATTTGCGAAAACACGTTATTATCATTCCACTTTTGATGCGATCAATAACCAAACAATGGCAGCTTTCTTAAAGGCAAGCAAAGCACAAGATCCAGTCTTTTTACAAGTCTATGGTCAAAGTGAATGTGGCCCAATGATTTTAAAAGCACATCAGTTAAACACACTGACATCTTCTAATGCACGTGATATGGGAGTTGGATTAGAAGATTTGACCAAAGCACGGATCTGCGATGAACAAGGTCGCGAATTACCACGTAATACAGATGGTCATATCCAATTTCTATCAAAAGGACGTGCGTTAACGTATTATAAAGAGGATGAACGGTTCCAAAATACTGTTTTTGGAACTTGGTGGGATAGTGGTGATTATGGATGTATGAACGACGAAGGACATCTTTATCTAAAAGATCGACAAGTCGATCTCATTGACGAAGTGGAGAGTACTTTAGCCATTGAAGATTATTTACTGGACCATTTACCATTCTTAGCTGAGGTCGTTTTAGTGCGTGGAAAAGAGCATAAAGCACAACCCGTATTGGCATTGATCGAAGGGGAAGCGATGGACGAGGAACAATGGTTTAAGGCTGTAAGTGATTTGCCACAGTTGCACCATCCAGTCGTGATGGCATGGGAAGATATTCCCAGAACTGCTACGATGAAAGTCCAACGATTGCAATTAGAAAAACAATTTCAATAAGAAAAAAGGTCATTTTAATTTGATAAAATGACCTTTTTTTATGTCTAAATTTTGATAAAAATGCGTTATTTTAGTTATTAAATAAGAAAGTCATAAGGACAAGAATAGAGGAGAACATATGTTACGAAATATTGTCTATTTTATGTATTTAGTGTTATGATATTAAAGAACGGATGTTAGTTTATAAATTCATTAGCCTGTCGTGTGGTGCATCTATAAAGGACACATGCGCGTAGGAAAAGTAACCTTTTTTCCTTCCAGTTAGGAGGGGTGCGATGATCAAAAATGAAATAGGATAGAAGGGGCGGCTTAGATTTTATTTTTGATGGTGTACAGTGTTGCACTGAGTTAGGAGGAACCATTATGGATCCTTATCATAAGTTTACAATCAATACTAATGAACAAAAACTACATTTGTTCGATGAACGCGCTTTGGCTTTGTCAGTTTCTTACGCCAATGAATGGATAGAAACGAAGCGTGTGATTAACCATTATGTGGATGCATCTTCACACAAAAAAGTTCTAATTTTGGAAGAAATTTTGCACTTATTTGAGCGTAGCGATGCGAAACATTTGGATTTGGTCACGGTTGTGGAGCACGATCTACGTGAGTTAGTCGAGCGCATCGCAACGAAATATGTTGAGAAGTTATACGATTAATTTGTGTCAACACAATCTATAAAGGGCCATGAGCCTTAAGAAAGCCACCTGTTTCGTTTGAAACAGATGGCTTTTTTAAGTTACATAAAAGCCTTTTTAATCTAAATGATATTTTGAAATAAAAGCATGATAATTTAAAACTTCGATTGTGTTTTGTTCACTTAAAGGCGCGACAACTTCTTTTTCATCAGCAAAGTCACCTTTAACATTAGTGATTTGCGGGTAAACTTTGATTGCTTTATCAGGTTTTGCAACAATCACAAGCCCGCGCATCCGTTTTTTAGCAAATTCTTTTGAAGTGATTACATCAAATGAGTCAGTAAAAGACACCCAGTGGTCGTTAAATTCGATCTCTGAACGTGTATCCGGACGATGTGTTTGGTAATCTTGATAATCTGCTTTAAACTAAGCAGCATCGTCATAATCTTCTCTTTGAGGTTCTTTTTGATTTGTTGTATGTATACGAAACAATAACTGGTGATCAGCTAGTAACTTTTTGGGATCATGTTCTTGTAACTTACAGTGAAGTTGTTCCCATTTTTGATCAGAGTCGGCTAAGTCTGTTCGTGCTTCTCCACCGATCTTGTGCATGATCCAACTTTCAACGAATTCTTCCATAGTGACCTGCTTTCTAAACCTGTAATAGTGTGTTTCCTTTAGTGTAGCATAGTAAACAGAAAAATCATTTTGTAACGAATGTTTTAAAAAAAGGATGTGACAGATTCTGTCACATCCTCTTTTAGTCACCTTCTTTTTCAAGGTTTTGATGTAGATGGAATTCCTTATTATAAAATTCGATCCCGACGGTGAAGATCCAACCAGCTAACACACCCAAAACACTACCGATCACAATGCCAAGCATACGGTCTGCTAAAAGAGAACCGCTATAAGGTTGACGTGCAAGTGTGGTAAGCATTAGAGCCATTGGTGTTGTAAAAAAAGTCGCTACAGCATAATTTTTCATAATCAAATACTCAATGACCATAAATAAAATCGGAATCATTAGTAGCATGCCAACACTGCTTAAATGGATATTGAAAATCAGTGCTGTAATCAAAAGTCCAACTACAGTCCCTAAAATCCGTTGGACTTGGCGATGAGCCATAGCGCGTAGATTATCCCCCATTAAAATAGCCGCACAAGAAACAACGAGCCAGTAAGCGTTGTTAAAGTGAAGACCTTGAGATAGATAGGTGGCAAAAAATAGTGTTCCGCTGTAAAACATCCCATCTAAAATCGAACCTGGATCTTGATGCAAGCGTTCCTTGAAGGTTAATCTTTCAAGCGGTACCGCTTTTTCTTTTTCAGTTAAACTAACAAGCAGGCTTGCGACGATAGATACGACCGCACCAACTAAAAAATAGCTGCTTAGCGGTAAAACCGAGGCGATAGACACTTGCATACTTGCTCCCATCGTAATGATCATGATCGCAAAAAATGGCCCAGGTTTACTAATTCCATGTAAACGAAATAGGAAACGACCTAAAAATGCAAATATTGCCACAAGCAGTGGAGCTATCCATTGCAATTGGTGACTAAGCATTCCGGTCAATAAACAAAGATAAAGATAAATACTGACTACTACCAGACGCTGTACAAGTTGGAGTTTAGGAATATTTTGATAATAAGCAAAAATAAAAATTCCTAAAGAGCCAAAACTCGCGATATACATGTTTCCAGAAAAATAACCCGCAAGTAGAATCATCAAGACGCAAAAACCAGCAATGAAGACTCTAATCGGGTTAGTTTTAATCGGCTGGAACCGAAATAGTTCTTTGATATAAGACACCATAAATTATACTTCACTCCTTACACCTAAGCTTAGCATAAAATAGAGGGTGTGAAAAATTTAAAATCTAAAACTAAACAGATTATCATTTTTCTCCAAATTGTTCGATAAAACGTGCGTGGATTTCGGGATAAGAACGTTTTAAAGAAAGTGGACGCTGGCGTTCTTGGTCAAGGAAACAGTGACTACTAGTTCCTGTCGTGACTAATTTAGCCGTTGTTTCATTTGTAATTTCATAGCGAAACTGAAAACGTGTTCCCGTATATTGCTCGACGTAGACTTGGATCGTGAGCTGGTCTCCGTAATGGACCATTCCTTTGTATTGGCAAGAAACATCTAATACGGGAATAATGATTCCGGCTTGTTCAATCGTATGATACGGTAATTGCATAAACTCTAATAAATCAGCACGTGCTTCTTCAAACCAACGAATATAGTTAGAATGGTGGACGATTCCCATTTGATCGGTCTCATAATAGTGTGGTTTCCGTTTATAGCCTAAATAATTTAACATCTCAGACACTCCTTTACTTTGCTATCTTAGTGTACGGATTTGTCTTTAAAATAGCAACTATCATCGATAAGAATCTGCTTGACATTTTTTGATAAGTACAGTAGGGTATACGTAATATCAATGAAAAAATCGCTGAAAGAACAAGTACTTACATTTTCTTTTTTAGAGAGAACTACCTAGGCTGAAAGTAGTTTAAAAAGATGTAACGAAAAGACATTCTGGAGATGAGTGGAAGCAAAGCCACGTCCGTGTACGAGCGTTAATCGTTTGAAGGAAAAGAGCAAGCTCTTTTCAAATTTAGGTGGTACCGCGTGTAGAAAATCGACTCGCCCTTGTGTAAAAACAAGGGCGTTTTTTTATTTTTAGGAGGAAAACACATGAATTATCAACGTCCGAAAGGAACCAATGATATTTTACCTACAGACTCACCGAAATGGCAGTTTGTAGAAGAAACAGCGCGCTTATTGTTTGGGGATTATCAATTTTCAGAGATTCGTACGCCGATGTTTGAGCACATCGAAGTCATTTCAAGAAGTGTGGGGGATACTTCAGATATCGTCACTAAAGAAATGTACGATTTTTACGATAAAGGGGATCGTCATATTACTTTACGTCCAGAAGGAACAGCACCGATCGTTCGTTCGTTTATCGAAAATAAATTATATGGACCAGAATTTCCTAAACCATATAAAGTGTATTATATGGGACCGATGTTTCGCTATGAACGTCCACAAAAAGGTCGTTTGCGCCAATTTCACCAAATCGGTGTAGAAGTTTTTGGGTCTAAAAATCCAGCTACAGATGTAGAAACGATGGCAATGGCACTAGACTTCTTCGATCAATTAGGAATCAAAGGATTACGTTTGGTCATCAATTCACTAGGAGATCAAGAAACGCGTCTGGCTTACCGCCAAGCATTGATCGATTATTTAGTTCCGTTTGAAGAAGAATTAAGTGCCGATTCAAAACGTCGCCTACATGAGAATCCATTACGTGTTCTAGATAGTAAAGATAAAAAAGATAAAGTCATCGTAGCGGATGCACCGCAGATTTTGGATTATTTATCAGCGGATGCCCGTGAACACTTTGAACAAGTAACCAAGATGCTAGATGCATTAGAGATCGCTTATGAGATCGACAGCAATATGGTTCGTGGGTTAGATTATTATACACACACGATTTTTGAGATCATGTGCGATTCTAAAACACTGGGAACACAATCAACAGTTTGTGCCGGTGGTCGCTACGATAACTTGATCGAGGAATTTGGTGGTGAGTCAACTCCAGGTTTTGGGTTCGGAATGGGTGTTGAGCGCGTGTTGATGATCTTAGAAGCAGAAGGAGCCGCAATTCCAGTTGTGGATACGATCGATGCATATGTTGTGCATTTGGGTGAAGAAACCAATATCGAGGCTTTAAAAGTCGTCCAAGCGATCCGTCAAGCAGGTTATTCAGCTGATCGTGATTATATAGGACGAAAAGCAAAAGCACAATTCAAGAGTGCAGATAAAGCAAAAGCCAAATTAGTCTTTACATTGGGTGAAACAGAATTAGAAGCTGGTGTGATCAAAGTGAAGAATATGGCGACGCGAACAGAAAAAGAGTATGCATTAGCAACTATATATACTGATTTTAATCAAATTTTTGATGAAATGAGTCAAACAGCAGAATAGTTAAGGAAAAGAGGAGTCCATTATGGCAAAACGAACGGTTTATTGTGGGTTAGTAGATGAAAGTTATTTAGAACAACGTGTGACATTAAAAGGTTGGGTACAAAAACGTCGTGACTTAGGTGGCGTGGTCTTTTTAGATCTACGCGACCGTGAAGGTATCGTCCAAGTCGTATTCAATCCTGAAACATCAAAAGAAGCATTAGCGATCGCTGATAGTTGTCGTAGTGAATACGTGATTGAAATCAGTGGGACTGTGATCAAGCGTAGTGATGCAGCGATCAATCCGAAAATGAAAACAGGTGAATTCGAAGTCTTAGCAGATCAAATCGAAATCTTAAGTAAAGCGAAAACACCGCCATTTACAATCGAAGATGACCAACAAGTCAGCGATGAAGTGCGGATGAAATACCGTTACTTAGACTTGCGTCGTCCTAAAATGGCTCAAAATATGTTATTACGCACGAAAACAACGCGTGCGATCCGTCGTTATTTAGATGACAATGACTTTTTAGATATCGAAACACCATATCTTGCAAAATCGACACCAGAAGGCGCACGTGATTACTTGGTACCAAGCCGTGTACATCCAGGACACTTTTACGCATTGCCACAATCACCACAAATCTTTAAGCAATTATTGATGGCTGCAGGAATGGACCGCTACTACCAAATCGTTCGTTGTTTCCGTGACGAAGATCTACGTGGTGACCGTCAACCAGAATTTACTCAGGTCGATATCGAAACGACATTCTTAACAGCAAAAGAGATCCAAACATATACAGAAGGCTTGATCCAAGCTGTGATGAAAGAAGTCAAAGGAATCGAGATCACAGAAGCTTTCCCACGTATGACGTGGCAAGAAGCAATGGATCGTTTTGGAAGCGACAAGCCAGATACGCGATTTGCGATGGAATTGATTGATCTATCTGAAACAGTCAAAGATGTAGAATTCAAAGTATTCCAAATGGCTTTAGAACAAGGTGGCGTTGTCAAAGCCTTGAATGCTAAAGGAGCAGCAAGTCGTTACTCACGTAAAGATATGGATCAATTAGGGCAATATGTTGGTCAATTTGGTGCCAAAGGATTAGCGTGGGTCAAAGTCGAAGAAGATGGACTAAAAGGTCCAATCGCGAAATTCTTAGTCGATGCAACAGCTGATATTATCGCTGCTACGAATGCTGAAGTCGGTGACTTATTACTATTTGGTGCCGATTCATTTGAAGTGGTATCTGCAGCTCTAGGTGCATTGCGTAATCGTTTAGGATCAGAGTTAGACTTGATCGATCAATCTGCCTTTAACTTCTTATGGGTTGTTGATTGGCCACAATTTGAATACGATGCTGAAGCAGGACGTTTTGTGTCTGCGCACCATCCATTTACGTTGCCAAAAGCTGGAGATGTTGAAAAATTAGCTACTGATCCACAAAGTGTGCACGCTGAAGCCTATGATATCGTATTAAATGGCTATGAATTAGGTGGAGGATCATTGCGGATCCATACACGTGAAGTACAAGAACAAATGTTTAAAACATTAGGCTTTGCTCCACGTGAAATGCAAGAACAATTTGGGTTCTTATTAGATGCTTTAGACTACGGTTTCCCACCACATGGCGGAATTGCTTTAGGACTAGATCGTTTTGCGATGTTACTTGCAGGTGAAGATAACATCCGTGAAGTGATCGCGTTCCCTAAAAATGGTCGTGCGATCGATCCAATGTCACAAGCTCCAAGCACAGTTTCACCTTTACAATTGTATGAATTAAACTTAGATATTACTGCAGAATTAGATGAAACAGACGAATAAATAAATAACGAGTGATCACTTAAAAAGAAAGACAAGATTTTTCTTAAAAAAGTGATCACTCACTTTTTTTTTATAAAAATTCACGTATAATAAAAGGCGTAAAGAATAAAGAAGAGAGGCGACCTCATGAGTCGAGTATTCAAAGTTTTTCCTCATCCTGATTACGCAACAAAATTTTCTTTTGCAATGGTCTATGCCATATTAGCCTCTGTTGCAGTGCAATTATTTTACAGTCCAGGCAATATTTATTCGAGTGGAATCACTGGGATCGCACAAATCTTTTCCACATTGTCTGAACGCTTATTTGGAATCTATGTTCCAGTTTCTATGATGCTATTATTTTTAAACTTGCCGCTATTTATTTTAGGTTGGCGAAAAATCGGCCACAAGTTTACGATTTTTACTGGAATCACGGTCGTATCGACCTCTGTGACGATGCAGTTGATCCCAATCGAAAAAATTTCGGATGATCCAATCATTTGTGCTATTTTTGGTGGTGCTACGATGGGAGCGGGGATCGGATATGCCTTAAAAAACGGACTATCCTCTGGAGGTCTTGATTTTGTGAGTATTGCGATCCGTAAGAAAACTGGAAAAAGTATCGGTTCGATCTCGATTATCTTTAACTTTATTATTTTGATCGCAGCTGGGATTTTATTTGGTTGGCAAGCGGCATTATATAGTGCACTAGCGATTTTTGTGTGCGGAAAAGTGACCGATGCTGTCTTTACTCAGCAAAAGAAAATGCAAGTGATCATCATTACGAGACACCCAGATGATGTCATCAATCAGATCCAAGACGAAATCAGACGTGGGATCACGATCATCAATGAAGCTGAAGGAGCGTATCGTCACGATCGTCAGACTGTTTTGATTACAGTAGTAACACGCTATGAATTGCCATCATTACGTCAAGCAATGAAAAAAGCTGATCCCAAGGCATTTGTTAGTATCGCAGATAATGTCCAGATCTTGGGACGTTTTTATGAAGATGATTTTTAAAAAGAGATATTGTATCTCTTTTTTTCATGAAGAAAAGGTAAAATCATGAGTTCAATCATGCTTTTTTTTAAGGTTTATGGCATGATGGAATCAGAATGCAATAGAATAGAAAATAGAAAAGGATTTGGATTATGGCGGAGAAAAAACGAAAAAAAGGTCGCTATATCTCAGGGATCGATGGCATTAGAAGTATTGCTGTGTTAGGCGTGATCTTTTACCACCTGATGCCTAAAGCGATGAAAGGCGGTTATCTTGGTGTACCGATCTTTTTTGTGATCTCGGGGTATTTGATTACAGATTTGATGCGTCAAGAATGGCAACAAAACAATAAAATCGATATCAAAGGCTTTTACGTGAGGCGAATGAAACGTCTGTATCCAGCACTTGTAGCGTTATTGATCAGTGCTTCGTTTTATATTACAGTATTTCAGCGAAATTTATTGAACAATCTACGCGGTGTCGTTTGGAGTAGTTTGCTTTATGTCAATAACTGGTGGCAAATCAAACATGGTGCATCGTATTTCGATCGTTTTGCTAACGAATCACCATTTACGCATTTATGGTCATTAGCAGTTGAAGGACAAAATTATTTGATTTGGCCTTTTGTCTTTGTCTTATTGATTCGGTTTGTGAAAAAGAAAAGCACGATTTTTTATATTTTATCCATTTTAACGCTGATTTCAGCAATCTTAATGGCCATTATGTATCATCCAGGACAAGATCCAACACGTGTTTATTATGGAACAGATACACGAATTTTTTCACTTTGGATGGGGAGTGCATTTGCCTTTATTTGGCCTTCATTCCACTTAAAAGAAGAAATTCCAAAACAAGCTAAGAAAATTTTGAATGTGATCGGTGCCGTGGCTTTAGTAGGTCTGTTACTTTTCTTAGTCTTTTTATCCGATCAAAGCAATTTTGTTTATTACGGCGGGATGTATATCGTTAGTATTTTAGCTACATTATTGATTGCGGTGACGGTTCACCCAGGAGCAAGTTGGAATCGTTGGCTAACGAATCCTCTCTTTAATTATATAGGCAAACGCAGTTATGGTATTTACTTATATCAATTTCCGGTGATGATTTTTTATGAAGCAAAAGTACGTAACTTAGCTAACCATGTGTGGGTACATACTTTGATCGAATTTATCTTGATCATTGGATTAAGTGAACTATCTTATCGCTTTGTAGAAAATCCGCTACGCAAATACAATTATCGTCATTCGTTTAAAACCATTAGATCTTGGTTTACACGTCCATTGCTAAGTAAACAAAAACCGTGGCAACTGCCTGTAGTTGTGGTCACTTTGATTGCATTATTTGGAATTCTTACAGCACCAAGTAATCAAATCGATGCTGAACAACAAGCGTTCCAAGATCAAATCAAAGAAAACCAAAAAATCGTAGAAAAAACAAAAAATGAAACTACGACAGAATCAACGACAACCGATACGTCCACGACAAATGAAGATGAATCCGCTGAAGTCTTTAGTAACAATGTTGAAGATATCATGAAAAAATATGATCTATCGAAAAAACAAGTCGAAGCGGCTCAAGAAAAAGAATTCACTTTATTTGGGGATTCTGTGGCATTAGGTACAGCAGCAAATATCAATGAAGTATTCCCTAAAGCGGTCGTCGATGCGGTAGTGGGAAGACAATTTTATGAAAGTGTGCCCTTGTTAAAACAACTAGAAGCACAAGGGAATTTAAAAGATACAGTCGTGATCGCACTTGGAACAAATGGCTCTTTTACATCGGCACAATTTGACGAAGTAATGGATTATTTAAGTGGTCGGACAGTTTACTTTATCAATGTTCGCGTACCGACACAACGTTGGCAAAATGATGTCAATACGATGTTAGCGGATAAAGCCAAAGACAATAAAAAAATCAAGATTTTAGATTGGTACGACCTAAGTAATGATCATGACGATTGGTTTAGGCCTGATCGGGTCCATCCTACATTGACTGGTCGTATCGAATATACACATCTTTTAGCTGAAGCACTGACAAAATAGATAAAAGTATTTTATTTAAAAAAACAAAAGTGATATGATAAGCAAGAAGACTGAATGGAGGTTTTTTCATGACAATTGATTGGAAAAAAGAAGTAGCACAACGCCAAGATGCGTTATTAGAAGACTTAAAAGAGTTATTACGCGTTAAAAGTGAGCGCGAGGATGATAAAGTAACACCGGATGCACCATTCGGACCAGGACCACGTGATGGGTTACTTAAAATGTTGAGTTTTGGTGAACGTGATGGCTTTACAGTCAAAAACGTCGACAACTATGCTGGACATATCGAATTTGGTGAAGGTGATGAAACACTAGGGATCTTTGGTCATATGGATGTTGTACCAGCTGGAGATGGTTGGGATACAGACCCTTATGAACCAGTAATCAAAGATGGTAAAATCTATGCGCGTGGTTCATCAGATGATAAAGGACCAAGTATGGCAGCTTATTATGCGATGAAGATCATCAAAGAGTTGGACTTACCTTTATCGAAAAAAATCCGCTTTGTCGTGGGTTCTGATGAAGAAAGTGGTTGGGGTGATATGGACTACTACTTCGAACATGAAGCACGTCCTGACTTTGGATTTTCTCCAGATGCAGAATTTCCGATCATCAATGGTGAAAAAGGAAATATCTCATTACTTGTCCACACACCAGTGAGCAATGAAGGCGCGTATCAATTAATTAGCTTCAAGAGTGGCTTACGTCCGAACATGGTTCCAGGAAGTGCGACTGCTGTGATCGAAGTGCCTCAAGAGCAAGTCGATGCGATCAAATCTGCCTTAGAAACTTTTGTGGAAGCCAATCCAATTACAGCAAGTATCACAGAAGCTGCAAATCAATTAACGATCGAGTTAGTGGGGAAAGGTGCTCATGGAGCTCATCCTTCTGCTGGGATCAATGCTGGAACTTACTTAGCCTTATTCTTAAATGAATATGACTTTAAAGCAGGCGCAAAAAACTTCTTACAAGTTGCTGCAGAATATCTTCACTTGGATCTTGAAGGTGAAAAATTAGGGATTGCGTATCGCGATGAAAAAATGGGAGAATTGACAATGAACGCTAGTCTATTCTCATTTGAAAAAACTCAAGAAGATGCGACAGTCAACTTAAATATCCGCTATCCTCAAGGAACAACAGAAGTTGAATTAAAACAAGGATTAGCAGATTCGATCGGACAATTTGATGTGACAGTAACCGAAGAACCACATCATATGACTCCTCACTATGTACCAGTGGAAGATCCATTAGTGGCAACATTACTTTCAGTATATGAAGACCACACAGGTGAAAAAGGATTTGAACAAATCATCGGTGGTGGAACGTACGGTCGTTTATTGGAACGTGGTGTTGCTTATGGAGCAATGTTCCCAGGATATACAGACACGATGCATCAAGCCAATGAATTTATGGAATTAGACGATCTATTCCGTTCAGCAGCAATCTATGCAGATGCAATCTATCGTTTAGCGAAATAAAATATGAATACTATAAGAAAAAGCAGCTCTTTAAAAAGAGCTGCTTTTTTAAAATCCAAGTAAAATATCATCGCTGACTTCAGCAGTTTCGCGATTGATCTCTAAGACCGTACCGGTTTTTGCATCAGCTAAAAATTGATAAGCTACTAGTTGATCATCTTCAAATCGAGTGATTCCACCGGCGTAGCTATCGACTTTGATGGCAAATTTTTGATAAGGCTTGCTTTCATATTCGATAAAAGAACCTTCAATCGATCCTTCTTTTAAAAAGGCTTTTTTGATGTGGGCTAAGACATCATCAGCCGCTAAATGTTTCTTTTTTTGATACCAGATGCTTGCGACGATTCCTGTAGCCATACCGATTCCAGCACCGATAGCTAGTCCTTTAAGTAAAGGTGTTTGTTCTTGATTCATACAAGTCCTCCTTGAATAAAGTAGTGACGTTTCTTGTATTTTACCATATCTCAAAAAAAGTAACAGGTTTCAAACCATGAGTCCTTTCAAGAAAAGTAATTTGCGTTATAATAAGACAAAAGCCAATTTAAAAGGAGGCGATGATTGGTTCAACCAATCAGATTATGGAAGAAAAAACATTTCAACACATCAAGACATTAACCGAGTTACAAGGAACGAGCGGATTTGAGCACGATATCCGTGCTTACATGAAACAGGAAATGACGCCACTTGTCGATGAGATCGCACAAGATGGGTTAGGCGGAATCTTTGGGATCCGTCACAATCAAGATGCAGATGCACCGCGAATCATGGTAGCTTCTCATATGGATGAGGTCGGTTTTTTAATTACACAAATCACTGATCGTGGTTTATTTAAAGTGACTCCATTAGGTGGCTGGAATCCGTATGTCGTTTCAGCACAACGCTTTACACTAAAAACGGCTAAAGGCAACTATCCATGTATCTCATCATCAGTCCCACCGCATTTATTGCGAGGTGCTGCGGGGCAAAAGGCTGTAGAAGTAACTGATATTCTATTTGATGCAGGATTTGATTCACGCGATGAAGCACTTGAATATGGCGTTCGACCAGGTGATACGATCGTACCTGTTGCTGAAACGATCAAAACAGCAAATGGTAAAAACATTATTTCCAAAGCTTGGGATAATCGCTATGGTTGTACTGTGGTACTAGAAGCGCTCGAAGCATTAAAAGAGGAAACATTACCGAATACATTGATTGCTGGAGCAAATGTACAAGAAGAAGTCGGCTTACGTGGTTCTAAAGCGTCAGTTACAAAATTCAAACCAGAAGTTTTCTTTGCAGTCGACTGCTCACCAGCTGACGATACCGTGACGAAAAATGGGACTTTTGGTCATTTAGGTGAAGGAACTTTACTTCGCATCTTTGATCCAGGTTTAATTATGTTGCCAAAAATGAAAGAATTTTTACTGGATATAGCTTCAACTTACGATATCCCTTACCAATACTTTGTATCAAAAGGTGGTACGGATGCTGGTGCAGCTCATACAGCAAATGAAGGCATCCCAAGTAGTGTGATTGGTGTTCCAGGGCGTTATATCCATACCCACCAAACATTATTTAGCATCAAAGATTATGAAGCAGCACGTGAGATGGTGATCCAAGTAATCAAAAACTTAGATCGTACAACTGTTGATACAATCGTTGCTGGACAATAGAAAGAAGGAAAACAGATGATCAAACCAAAAAGTTTAGAAGAATTAGCAGGATATGTAGAAAAAGGCCAAAATATCTTTTTCTTTACTGCTGACTGGTGTGGCGATTGCCGTTTTATCAAACCAGCGATGCCCGAAATCGATGCTGAATTTCCAGAGTGGACTATCATTGAAGTCGATCGCGATGAATTTATCGATGTCGCTAGTAAATGGTCGATTTTAGGAATCCCAAGTTTTGTGATCATCAAAGACGGCAAAGAACTAGGTCGTTTAGTCAATAAAGATCGCAAAACAAAAGAGGAAATCACAACATTCATCAACAATACAATTAACTAAGAAAAGGTGAGAAAGATGGAACAAGAGTATCATACGATTTTAGTCGGAATCGATGGATCAAAACATGCAGAAGAAGCGTTCAAAAAAGCAATTGAGATCGCACGTCGTAATCATGGAAAAGTCATAGCCGTAAACGTAGTCGATCAACCTGTCGCTTCTTACATGGGCTATTCAAGTATTGGCGAATCAGAACTTTATCAAGAAGAAGAGATTAGTAGCGTCATGATCAATGAAGTCAAAGAACACGCCAAACACGTCGATTTTCATGATTTAGAAGCAATTATCGCTTATGGTTCACCCAAGGAAGAATTAGCCAAAAACTTACCAAATGAATACAAAATCGACTTGATCATGGTCGGTCAATCAGGAAAACATGCAACAGAACGTTTTGTGATGGGAAGTGTGGCAAGTTATGTGACACGAACTGCACCTTGTGACGTTTTAGTTGTCAGTCGTGATGAATAACAGTTGAGAGGAGCTGTGACAAAAGTCTGTCACAGCCTCTTTTTTTATTAAACGGGAAGGAAACTCGATATTTTAATGCCGCGATGAATTCCCGTTCTTTTGTTCTCACTTTACATATAGTAATGGTATAATTATCTAGAGGTGTTGATATGAAAGATAAGGAACGATTAACATATGGTAGGACTTCTGTATACAATTTAAACTACCATTTAATTTGGGGAACCAAATATCGGAATAAAGTCTTAAAAGGTGAAATCGAAACAGATTTGAAACAATTACTATATGATATTGCCGATTTGGTCGCCAAGCTATTTTGTTGAAAGTATTGGAACGATAAATGAACATGCTATTGCGAAGTATATTGATGACCAACGAGTAAAGGAGATGAACCATAATGAAACTGAAAGGAATCAAAATTAAACTATATCCTACTCAAAAACAAATTGAATTCATCGAATCTAATTTCCATATCAATCGCTTTGTGTACAATCAATTACTTGCCATGCAAATTGAACGCCATAAAAATGGTGGTGATTTTATCGGTAAATTCGGCATGAACTACTTGATTAAAGCTATGAAATTAGAATTTCCATTCATCAAATCCGCTGAAAGTACAAGCTTACTTTATACTTCTGCGGATCTAAACGACTCATTTTCAAGATTCTTCAAAAAACAAACAAAGTTTCCTCGATTCAAATCGAAGAAAAACCCTAAACATAGTTACAAATCAAATTGTGTAAACAATAATATTTCTGTTGTGGATGACCATGTGATTCGATTGCCAAAACTAGGTCTTGTGAAAGCAAATGGCTTACACCGTATCAATGGCAAAATCAAGAGTGCTGTTATTCGAAAAAATTCGAACGGATCATTTACGGCAACCATTCAGGTGGAACATGAACCTTCAACATTAGCTAAGACTAATCGTTGTATTGGTATTGATTTAGGGATTTCTTATTTAGCAATACAATCGAATGGTGTACAATTACCAAATAAAAATTTCGAACGCACTTTGTCTAAAAAGCGTAAGCTTTGGGAACGAAAACTTGCTAGACGTAGAATACAAGCAAAAAAACAAATTAGTCTAGCCAAAGAACAAGGTATTGAGCTTGAGCTGTCTTCGTTTAAAAACTTAGAAAAAGCTCGTATCATGGTGGCGGAAATTAACCGGAAAATCATGAACCAAAGAGAAGACTATCTTCAAAAGTACACGACTGGTTTAGTAAAACAATTCGACACCATCGTGATTGAAGAGTTAAAAGTATCCAACATGATGAAGAACCATCATTTGTCACGTTCCATAGCTGATGCATCTTGGGCGAAAATCAAGTCCATGCTGCAATACAAGTGTGACTGGTATGGTAGAGAATTGGTTATTGTTTCCTCTCATTATACGAGCCAAATTTGTTCTTCATGTGGTGAGAACACTGGTAAAAAACCACTACATATTCGTGAATTTACTTGTTCTCATTGTGAAACACATCATGATAGAGATATCAATGCGAGTATCAACATCTTAAACAAAGCGTTTGCCTAACGTTAAAGGCACTGGTATGGGACATCCTGCAATCAACAATGTAGTATGCCATGGTTAATAGGAGACACCGCTGTTGTTTAGAAAGTTAAATATCAAGTATGCTCTGTTCCCAAAAGCTCTGTTGCTTTAGCAATGAGTAGTTCACATTAAAAAATTAGCATCAAACGAGAATTCAAAGTAAAAGTTTGGTAAGATATGAAACGAAGAATAGATTTTAGGAGGAACGAAAATGATTTTTGCATACAATAAAGAACATGTCAGCGATACATTATTAACGATTTTAGAAGACGATAAGGGCATGGAACAACAAACAGAACGTAAAGGTGATATCGCAAAATTAACAACCGAAGATGGACGAATCATCGGCTGGAATTTCTTTAACATTTCAGAAAAATTAACGATCGATGAGCGTGGTCAAGTCTATTTAACAGACGATCAAGTGACTGTCTTAAATACTTGGTTACAAGAAGAAGGATTCACAGAACAATTAACACCTGATCACGAACCGAAATTTGTCGTGGGATTTGTAAAAGAATGCGTACCTCATGAAGATAGTGATCATTTATCGATTACTAAAATTGAGATCGATAACAACAAGGAATTACAAATCGTTTGTGGTGCACCCAACATTCGTCAAGGATTAAAAGTCGTTGTCGCTAAACCAGGTGCGATGATGCCTGATGGCCTATTGATCTGGCCTGGTGAATTACGTGGTGTTGAAAGCTTTGGGATGGTATGTTCTGCTAAAGAATTACACCTAAAAGACGCACCGAAAAAACGTGGAATCTTAGAGTTACCACAAGATGCTGTTGTAGGTGAAGCATTCCCAGTCGGTCAATAGCGACTTGTGTTTTTAGAGTGACTATAGTAAGGTAGACATTAGTAAAATCATTGCGGGGGGACTTTTATAGTTGAGAAGGTTAAAACCTGACCCTTAGAACCTGACAGTTAACACTGACGTAGGGAGCAGAAGTTTGGATCACTCACCTTATTTGAGTAAACTTTGCGCTCTCCATTTATTGATGGAGAGCTTTTTTTTCGCAATTTTTTTATTACGGGGGGACTATTTAGTTGAGAAGGTTAAAACCTGACCCTTAGAACCTGGCAGTTAAGACTGGCGTAGGGAGTAATTGCTTGCGTCTTCCAAATCAAGGAGGAAAAACATGTTTTATTCATTGGCAGTATCAGATGCCCAAACACCTTACCAGATGTGTTTGACACATCCATTTGTCACACAAGTAAAGGAATCGACTTTACAAAAAGTTAGCTTTGCATATTATTTACGGCAAGATCAAGAGTACCTCAAGCATTACGTTATTTGTTTACAAAAATGGCAACGATCATTACCCAAAAAATATCATGGCTTTATCGATGATATGATCTTAGAAGTGAAAGAAAAAGAAGAAATATTCCAAAGACGTGCGTTAAGTGAACTCCCCCAAGTAGACTACGTTTCGGATTCGATTACGACACGCTATATCGAGCATTTATACGCTAGTTTAGCTACTAACAATCATGCGTATATCTATGCGTCGTTATTAGCCTGTCCATTTATTTATCAACAGCTTGCACAAGACGTTAGATTAGATACGATTCAAGAACCTTTGTATCGTGAATGGTTTTCGTTATATCAGACGACAGAAGCTAAACAAATCCAACAGCTACAAGAAGCACGATTGGCAGACTTTTGTCAGCTCGAGCAATGTACGCTTGAAAGTTGTGTCCCATATTTTACGCAAAGTATGATCGATGAAGTATTATTCTTTGCGATGCCGTTACATCAGGAGGTGACCGTATGAGTCTTCAAGCAATTTTTGCTGCCACCCCCTTGATCCACTGTTTAACCAATCAAGTCGTTATGACGCAAACTGCCAATGCCTTACTCGCAGTAAATGCCTCACCGATCATGACCGATGAACCATTAGAAGTGCCTGAGATCACGAGCTTGGCACAAGGCGTATTGATCAATATCGGGACGATGACAGCTCAAACAAGAATAGCGATGAAACTTGCCGTCAAAACGGCCAATCAAAAGCTAATCCCAGTCGTATTAGATCCAGTTGGTATCGGTGCTAGTTCATTTCGTTTTACTTTTGTCGAAGACCTATTGAGAAATACTCAAATCAGTGTACTACGATGCAATCAAGGCGAACTTGCGACGATTGCGCGTGAACCTTGGCTGACAAAGGGTGTCGATAGTGGTCAAGGAGAATTTGATTGTGAAGTGATTGCAAAACGAGTAGCTAGGCAGTATGGGTGCATTGTAGTCGTAACGGGAGCTAGTGACTTGGTGACCGATGGCGATATAGTCCAATTGATCAAAGGCGGGAATACACTTATCACACGGATTACGGGAACAGGTTGTTTGCTGAGTGCTTTACTAGCTGCTGGAATTGCAAGTATTGAT
This sequence comes from Enterococcus bulliens, assembly GCF_053761865.1. Classification (NCBI taxonomy): domain Bacteria; kingdom Bacillati; phylum Bacillota; class Bacilli; order Lactobacillales; family Enterococcaceae; genus Enterococcus; species Enterococcus bulliens. Next base: position 4,897 of record NZ_JBSMXK010000010.1, on the reverse strand, counting down.
AAAAAAGAAGCATTAAGCACGTGTGCAACGATTTGTGAAGAGTACAAAGCGATTGTGACTTCAATCAAAAACTTAGGCAGTGGAATGATCCAGATCATCAATGGTCTAGCGATTCGTGCGGAGGTGGAACATGATTAAATGTGCTTGTACGATAGCTGGGTCTGATAGTGGTGGTGGTGCAGGGATTCAAGCGGATCTCAAAACGTTTCAAGAAGCAGGCGTATATGGCACGTCGGTCCTCACGGCTGTAACCGCGCAAAATACATTAGGTGTCGAACAAATTGAAGCTTCAAGTCCTGCGATTATTGCAGCGCAGTTAGATGCGATCCAAACAGACTTTTTGATCAAAGCTTATAAAATAGGGATGTTGTTTGATGAAACAATCATTGAACTTGTAGCCAGTAAGCTAGAAGCCAAAGAAGTACCGATCGTAGTGGATCCTGTGATGGTCGCTAAAGGTGGAGCAAGTTTATTACAATTAGAAGCAATCGAAGCTTTAAAAACGAAGCTCTTACCACTTGCAACGATTTGTACTCCGAATTTGCCAGAAGCTGAGATCATTACTGGAATCCAGATTACTGATGATCGGAGTCTACAACAAGCAGCAGAAAAAATACTCCAGTTAGGTGTCGAAACAGTCGTCATGAAAGGCGGGCATGCAATCGGAAAACAAGCAATCGATATCGTGTTTTCAGTACATGAAGCACCGTATCGTTTGCTGACACCACGTTACGAAACAGCACATACACACGGGACTGGCTGTACATTTTCAGCTGCAATCACGGCACATTTAGCACAGGGGATGTCTGTCAAAACAGCAATCATCGAAGCCAAAAGATTTATTGATCGCGCGATTTTTCATTCTCTGCATCTAGGTCACGGTCATGGACCGACCAATCACTTTGCCTATAAAAAGACAGGAGGCGATGTCGATGTCCAACTATTTAGCTAATTATTTGGTTTTTGGAACACCAGACTGTTTCTATCATGAGCCACTTAATCTTTTAGAGCAAGCTTTAAAAGCTGGGATAACCTGTGTCCAATTACGTGAAAAAGGCCCAATAGCTTTAACTGGTACTAAAAAAATCGTATTTGCTAAATCATGTCGAAAACTATGTACACAATATGATGTGCCTTTTTTTGTAAACGATGATCTAGAATTAGCATTAATGGTAGATGCAGATGGTATTCATGTCGGTCAAGATGATTTAGCAGTAGCTGTCATTCGTCAAAAGGCCCCACATTTAAAAATTGGCCTATCGGTACACACGAACGCTCAAGCCAAACAAGCGATCGCACAGCATGTCGATTATGTGGGGATTGGTCCAATCTATGAAACGACCACAAAAAAAGATGGTATCCAAAGTTCACCGGATTTTTTAGCAGCGATCTGTCAAACATATCCTAACTTACCTGTAGTCGCGATTGGTGGGATCAATGGTGAGAATCAACGTGCGTTACGCAAGATGGGTGCGAGTGGAATTGCAGTAGTCTCTGCGATCACAAAGCAGTATGATATTACAAAAGCAGTAAAACGAATCAAGGAGTGAAATAAATGGATATTCAAACCGTTACCTATATGGCAAAAGATTATGATGAGGCGATTGCTTATTTTACCGAAAAATGGGGATTCGTTCTTTTACAGGATGAAGTACAAGTAGAATATGACCGTCGTTTTGTACTAGTGGCTCCAAATAAAACAACAGCGATGCGTCTATTGATCAAACAAGCGAAGACACCAGAAGAACAAGCTCTAGTTGGACGGCAAGCAGGTGATGATGTTTTTCTATTTTTACAAACTGAAGCATTTGAAGAAGAATATGCACAACTAAAGGCAAAACAACTAAAGGCAAATGGCGTACGATTTTTAAGATCATTGAAGATCTATATGGAAACAAATGGGATTTTATCGGAAATTAGACAAAAAATAGGGATGTGACAAAAATCTATCACATCTCCTATAAATCGAATAAACGGTGTTCCGGAAGTAGCTCTTTTAAAAATAAGCCGCATCATTACCGAAATAGACGAATCTATTATCGGAATAATGCGGCTTATTTTTTAGAGCTGCCCACTTCTGTCACAGCCTAATTTTTTATTGACCTGGAATGGTATTATTTGAATTTGTATTGCTGTTTGATTGATTTAAGATCGATTGATCGACACTTAGTTCAACTGTCACAGTTTTTTCTTGATCACCACGGTAGAAAGTGATTTCCATCTTATCACCAACTGCTTTTTTATAGAGAGCTGCTCTTAATTCAGTTGTATTTGAGATTTCTTCACCATCGATTTTTGTGATCACATCGTATTTTTCTAGACCAGCTTTTTCAGCAGGTGTGCCATTTGCGACGCTTAATACGACAACACCGCTTTTCACTGAACTAGGTACTTTCAAGACTTGTTCTTGTTGCTCAGAAGAAATCGAGCTTAAATCATACATCGATACACCGAGTGCTGGACGACTGATTTTACCATTTTTTTCTAGTTGATTGATCACGGTTACTACATCGTTACTTGGAATCGCAAATCCCATACCTTCAACGCTCACACCACTAGAAGTACCAGAGCTTGCGATTTTACTTGAGTTGATCCCGATGACTTGTCCTTTGATATTGATCAGTGGGCCACCAGAGTTTCCTGGGTTGATCGCAGCATCTGTTTGGATCGCATTGATGTTGACTTGTTGTCCTTCATCATTTGTACTCGTTACTTGGCGGTTTAATGAAGAGATGATTCCTTCTGTTACAGAGTTCGCATATTCAGAACCTAGAGGAGAACCGATCGCAATAGCAGGTTCGCCGACTTTAAGACTTGCTGAATCACCAAAATCTGCGACCGTTGTGACTTTATCAGAATCGATTTTAAGTACAGCTAAGTCGGTATAGGCATCCGTTCCGACTAATTCAGCTTTGACTTTAGTACCATCAGCTAATAACACTTCAAGTTCACTTTGTCCTTCAACTACGTGATTATTTGTTACGATATAGGCAGTTTTTCCGTCTTTTTTGTAGATTACACCACTACCTTCACTTGCAGTTTCTAGATTACTTTCATCCCCAGTAGAACCAGAACTATTGCCATTTTGATTATTATTTCCAAACAGACCACCGTATTGGTCGTTTAAATTATTCGATTGTAGATTGATGATTGAGACTACTGCACCTTGGACTTTTTCTACAGCTTGCGTCACATCGCTAGTTACATTGTATTTCACGTTGCTTACATTCGTGCTACCAGAGTTGTTTGTAGCTGTTGTCGATACACTTGTCGAAGTAGAAGAATTTGCACCTGTAGCAAGATATAACCCGCCAAAACTTAAAGCACCGCCGATCACGCCACTTAATAATCCGATTCCAACTTTTTGAATCATTGATGATTTTTTTGGTTTTTGTTCCATCTATATGGTCCTCCAATCTATTGATCTTATCAATAGTATAATCTTATTCATTACGTTTAGTCTACTTTAAGAGTTTGAACAAAATATGAAGAACTTGGGATCAAAGACTGTGAAACAATTGAATAATTTACGAAAAAATCCACAGACTATGTAAAAAATTAGAAGAGTTATCCACAAATTGTGGATAACTCTTTAAAATTGTGGATACAAACATTCGTTCTATTTTTTCGTTAAAACCAATCCGTAAAATCGTGTATAATAAAATAGAATCTATCAAAGGAGAAACAACATGAATATCAAAATTATCACCGTTGGAAAGTTAAAAGAAAAATATTTAGTCGCAGGAATTCAAGAATACACCAAACGATTAAAAAGCTATTGTAAAATCGAATTGATCGAAGTACCAGACGAAAAAGCACCAGAAAATCTCAGTGAAGCCGAAATGCTTCAAGTCAAAGAAAAAGAAGGCGAACGGATTTTAGCCAAAATCAAAGAACAAGAATACGTCTACGCACTAGCGATCAATGGACAGAACCCTTCTAGTGAAGCTTTTGCGAAACAACTTGATCAACTTGCGATCCAAGGCAAAAGTAATCTCGTCTTTATTATTGGCGGATCATTAGGACTAAGCGACACTGTTTTAAAACGCAGCCAAGCCCAGATCTCATTTGGTAAAATGACCTATCCTCATCAATTGATGCGCCTGATTTTAGTCGAACAAATCTATCGTGCGTTTCGCATCAATAAAAACGAACCGTATCATAAATGATGCGGTTTTTTGGTAGATGGATGTTGATATAGAAGGGTTCTTGGTTAAGAATCACAGGATAAATTGATACGGGTGTGTTTTTGGATAGGAAAAAAGGGGGCAATATGGGACTGTTTTTGAAGTATCTATTGATAAGTAGTTTAATTTTTGGAGTAGGATTTACTGGATTATTTATTGTATTGGAATTATTAACGATTTTACTAATAATAAGAAGCTATAATTTTAAAAAATGTGGTAAAAATATTTATGTCACTCCTGGTATTTCTTTTTATTGTGGTAAAAACATTGAGATTGGAGATAACGTGAGTATACTAAATAATGTTCACTTCCACGATAAAAGTATGATTATAATTGGTAGTAATAGTGTAATAGGTAGCAACACAGTTGTTGGAGATAATACAATAATAGAAAATGGTAGTTATTATATAAATTAGTTTGTTTGCTAGATTACTCATTAATTTAGTGGAAACTTATCTGCTTTTTAATGTTAAATAAAGCTTAAAAACGTTATGGAAACACTCTTAGATATTCCTTAGGTTATTTTTAAAATCAACTAGTACCACAAGTGGTATACTAATAACAATTAGGAGGGGATTTTTTGGATTACGTCCATATAATTGTGTAAAAGATAAAAGGCCATGTAACAGCCCTTTTACGGTACAATGTTTTTAACCACAAAAACATACCCAGGAGGACGTTACATGACCCAAGTACATTTTACACTGAAC